>JAOUKJ010000756.1 GCA_029882675.1 Cyclobacteriaceae bacterium | reverse complement strand
TCACCTCCCGCCATCATCTCCTTCCTCCACTTCCTCCTTTTTAGTGATGACTGATACCGGAAAATCATTGCCAAAAACATGGGCTATGGGCCGTTGCCTGACACCGCCAAACTGCTTGCTCAGTATTGGGACAACCCGCTCCATATATAATTTCAGTTCATAAACACTTACCTGGTCATCACCGGTATCGGCCTTTCCGTCCAGGGCTTCCAGAAGGGAGTAGGTAAAAACGCCGTGCTTCAGGCTGTCAAACTCCGTAGCAAACTGTTGTGAGTTGCTGGAGGTGAGCATGGCCACTCCCGAGCTTCGGGCCAGGTTGGTGATGGCCCGCTCTTTTTTCCCTTCATCCTTTGCTTTAAAAGCCTCCACAGCCGCCCCGGAATGGCAGGCGTCCATGAGGATAAGTTGCTTGGTGGATTTCACATTGGCAAGCATCTGTTTTAGTTCCGAAGCTGATATGCCTTTTTCTTTGAGCTGTTGAGCATCTCCGTACAATTGAGTGATGTTGGTAGGTACCAGGTAATATTCATTGGTTTCCTCATCGATGGTGCCATGCCCGGCATAATAAAAGACAAACATGTCTTCAGGTTTGGCCACGGCGATGATACTTTCAAAACCCTTTATTATGTTTTCGCGGGTGGCCTGCTGGTCATATAGTTCTATTTTACTACGAACCCCTTTAAAAATGCTTTTACTGTTGCCAATTATTTTGTCAGTAAAGGATTGGGCATCTGAATAAGCATAGTTGAGGTTGTATTCCTCTTTTTGATATTGGTTGATGCCAATAGAAAGCACATGAAGTGTCGCCGTTATGATCTGCTCACCTATATATTCTATTTTCAGGTAGTCGGGACGCGACTCAATACGTTGGTAATTGACTACCACTACTTTGAAATTGTTGGTTTCGTTGACCAGGTTTACAGGATAGGTCTTTTTGAAATTAGCATTTTGCCGGATGCTCTTGACTTCCGTATCATGGATCAGCAATTTTCCATTATGATAAATGTTTACCTCCCTGATTCCTCCGCCTCCATCGTAAATATCTACGGTGAGAGGTAGTTGGTTTATGGTCGTATTATATTTGCCATTTTCATAGTCAAGCACTTTATTTTCGCCGATGGTCAGGTTGTTGGTATCGAAAAAGCCAGCTGACGGCCTGCTGAGTTTGCTCAGGTCAAAGATGATTTCACCTTCGTCAGAAAGAATTTCTTTCACTCTTTTGGCCTGGACAATGCTTTTGTTTAGGGTCACGGGCCTGTACAACAATTCAAAATACTGATCTGCCGAATAGAAGGTGGCCAGCTCTTCTATGCCGTTGTTGAGGTGCCATCCAAAATAATCGGCTCCATTGGTTGAACAGGCAAAATACCCGGTGGGCACCCAGCACACCCATTCCAGGTCTTCCGTCAAAAAGAGGCTGGCAAAAGGAATAATGTTTTCGCCGATATTATTAAACTCTTCCTGAAGAAAACGCGCCAGTTTGTTGTTTCCGGAGTCTTTGCTTTTGTTGATCACTTGCTGCCAGGCGCTACGCGATTCTTCCCGAAGCACGGCATCGGATTCTGTTTCATTGAGGATGGCAAGGACATCATCTTCTCCTTCAAAATATTGGAGCAGGCTGGGCGCATGTCCTGTTTCATCAAATTTCCATAGTTTGATGGTCTGATCATCACTGCCCGACGCGAAATACCTTCCGTCGGGGCTTATAGCCAGGGAATAGATGCCCCCGGTATGGCCCAGAAACTCCCGGGTGAGGTTGCCATTCATGTCATACATTTTCAAAGAGAAATCACTACCTACCAGGATCCGGTTGTCGGTAGTGACTGCCCACGAGCGAATGATGCCATCTTCAAAATCATTATTCATGATACTTTTGCCCCGGGGAAGCTGGAGGACGTAGGGGTCGTTGGTCTCTTTTACGTCTTTGGGTGTTGACAGGGCGTTGCGCGGTATGCCCGGGTCTTTTTTAACGGAAAAGGTATTGAAGTCGAAACTGTACTGATATTTGGGTTTCCCGGTG
>JAOUKJ010000165.1 GCA_029882675.1 Cyclobacteriaceae bacterium | reverse complement strand
ATCGGGGTTGGGACTGTATATTGTTCATGAGATCATCGAAAAACTCCAGGGTAGTATCAGACTGGAATCTACTGTAGGCCGGGGAACAGCTGTTTATGTGTCCCTGCCAGTAATGAAGTAAAAAAAACACTTAAAATTAAACTTAATTCCTGCCGTAACGTTTTATAAACTTAGGAAACTTTCAATCACGATAAAGTTTATATAGTTTTGTTGCGAACGAATGGCAATCTATGGAGTTAAAAGAACGGGTACTTAATGCAGCAAGGGAGCTGTTTTTTACGTATGGCTTACGCAATGTGCGTATGGATGAGATAGCCACTCAACTGGGAATTTCAAAAAAGACTTTATATGAGGTTTTCCCCAAGAAGAAGGATATTGTTAATGAGATAACAAAGGATTTTCTTAAATGCCGCGAGAATGAGCAGGAAATTCTGGCCAGGGAAGCCAATGACCCGGTGGACGAATTGATAAAAATTCTGGGTTCCATTCATACCATTTTTGAAAGTATGAATGCACGGCTCATTTACGAATTGCAACGCTATTTTCCGGAGGCATGGCAAATTTTCAAAAAGCATAAAGAGGAATTTGTCCTGAAGGGGATAGTGGATAACCTTAAACAAGGTATTGAGCATGGCCTTTACCGCAAGGAAATTGACGTAGCGATCATTGCAAGAATGCGGGTAGAGCAGATCCAGACAGCCATGGATCCAACAATTTTTTCGCCTGACCAATTTAATATTAAGGAGATACATAATCAGCTCCTTCTGCAATACATACATGGTATTTCCACAGCCAAAGGGCACGAATTAATCAAGCGTTATCTAAAATTAAATGATGAAGTAATATGAGAGTTTTGATCTTATTTTTAATCCTTCTATACATAACGCCTCTCAGAGGTCAGGGGGTAGACTCATATAGTTTAAAAGAAGCCATCGATTACGCACTTATTCATCAGGCAGATATTTTAAATGCGGTGGCGGATGAAGAACGGGCTGTCGCCCAAAAGAATGAAGTGCGTGGCATCGGACTTCCTCAGATCAATGCCTCTTTTGACTTTAGGGATTTTGTGGAGTTGCCGACCAGTCTCATTCCTGCTGAATTTTTTGGGGGTACACCAGGCGAGTTTATGGCTGTACAGTTTGGCACAAAATATAGTGCCACAGCTTCCCTGGAAGCCAGCCAGCTGTTGTTTAGTGGAGACTATGTGGTGGCCTTGCAATCCTCAGGTACTTTTATTGAGCTTTCTAAAAAGATGACTCAAAAGACAAGGGTGGATGTTGCGGTTGCTGTGGCAAAGTCTTATTATTCTATATTGGTGAACGAAGAGCGCCTAAAGTTGGTATCGGACAATCTGATTCAGCTGGAGAAGCTGAAAAATGAAACAAAGGCCGGATTTGATGCAGGATTCATCGAAAAAATTGATTTGGACAGGCTGACGGTTTCTTTTAATAACCTGGAGGCCGAACTTCAAAATCTGAAAAAGGTGCTCGTGCTGGGTTATGCCATGCTAAAGTTTCAAATGGGTATGGACCTCAGCGGACAGGTAATCCTACGTGACACCCTTGATGAAAATATGGTGAGACAAGTTGATGTCAGCGCCGATGGATTTGAATATGAAGACCGGGCTGAAGTGCAACTGCTCAGGACGCAACTCGAGCTTTCGCAACAAAACCTGAAACGTCATAAGATGGGATATGCTCCCAACCTGCTGGCCTATGGGAGCTTTAGTTCACAGGCCCAACGCAATGAATTCAACTTTTTTTCCAACGAAAGGTGGTACCCCATTGGAATTGTGGGCCTGACGATGAAGGTGCCTTTGTTTGATGGATTACAACGTAATTACCGAATACAGCAATCGAAGTTTGAAATCATGAAGCTGGAAAATAGCATGGTTAATATCAACAGGGGTATTGACCTTGAACTGGAATCGGCGAAAGTGGGTTTGCAGAATAGCCTGGTGGTGCTGGATAATCGAAAAGCCAATATTGAATTGGCCCGGAGTGTATTTGATACAGCCGGAAAGAAGTTTTCTGCAGGTACTGGCTCAAGCATGGAAGTGATTGGAGCGGAGACGGCCTTAATGGAGGCACAGGCAAATTATTATAATGCGCTATATGCAGCGATGATCGCTAAAATAGATTTTGAAAAAGCAAAAGGAACCATATTAGAGTAATAGATTTTATGATGATGCGAATATTTTTAACAGGCTTACTTATGGTAGTAGCCTTTGGTTGTGAAACCGACAATCAGGCGAGGCTGGATAAACTCAGAACCCAGGCGCAACAAATTCAGGAGGAGATACAACTACTTGAAGAAACTCTTGGCCAGGACAGCATTGCACTACAAGTGAAAATCACGCCAGTGGAAGTCAAAGCCCTTTCTCCGGTGCCTTTTGAACATTATATTGAAGTTCAGGGTGTGGTAGATACGGATAAGAATATTGGCCTTACCTCCAAAACCATGGGGACCATTGAAGAAGTAAAGGTACGGGAGGGGGACAAGGTGCAAAAAGGCCAGTTGCTTGTACAGTTGGATAATCAAATTATTATGAACTCTATTAACGAAGTGCGGTCTTCCCTGGCTTTTGCTTCGGAAATGTTTGAAAAACAAAAGGAGTTATGGGATCAAAAGATAGGTTCGGAAGTGCAATATCTTTCTGCCAAAAATAATAAAGAGGCCCTGGAAAACAGGCTGGCTACCCTCAGAGAGCAACTTCAATTGACGAAAATCACTTCTCCCATTTCGGGGATTGTTGATCAGGTTCAGATCCGCCAGGGCGAAATGGCTTCTCCGGGCATTCCTTTGCTTCGCGTGGTGGATCTCAGCAACTTTGAGATAAAGGCGTCCGTGTCTGAGAGTTATGCCTCACAAGTAAAAAATGGCATAGGGGTCAGGTTACTTTTTCCGGATCTAAAGGGTGAGATGGAAGCGGAAATCAGTTATACAGGCAAGGTCATCGACCCGGTCAACAGGACTTTTGATATTATTATTCGAATAGAAAAGCCGGCATTGGAAATCAAGCCCAATATGATTGTTGAAGTGCGAATTGTTGATTTCCATGAAGATGAGGCCATCGTAATTCCGGTAAACACCATTCAGCAATCCGACAAAGAAGAGTTCGTTTATATCGCAGAAGAAACAGCAAGTGGAGTGGTGGCAAGAAAGCAGGAAGTGGCTGTGAAAATGCATTATAATGGAGCGGCACTGATTGGTGAAGGATTGAAAGCAGGGGATATGCTGGTTACATTTGGTTACCAGGGGCTGACTGAAGGCCAGGCAATACAATATTAAAAGAATAAATGAATTCGTTGTTTGATGGAAAAAACGTTTAAACCGACCAATTGGGCCATAGGAAACCGTACCAGTGTCCTTATTATTACTGCTGTACTTTGCTTTTTTGGTGTAATGACCTACCAGTCGTTGCCCAAGGAAAACTTTCCCGAGATCGTGATCCCTACGATTTATGTCAGCACAGCCTATCCCGGGACTTCTCCGGTAGATATGGAAAGCCTTGTGACCAGGCCAATTGAAAAACAAATAAAATCAATCAGCGGGGTGCGGAAAATTACGAGTAATTCTGTTCAGGATTTTTCCAATGTGATTGTTGAGTTTAATACGAATGTGGATCCCTCTGAAGCCAAGTCCAAAGTAAAGGACGCTGTTGATAAAGCGCGTTCGGAGTTGCCTGGTGACCTTCCACAGGATCCCAATGTAATGGAGATCGATTTCTCGGAATTGCCCATTATGAATGTTAATATATCGGGCAATTATGACTTGGATAGATTGAAAATATGGGCGGAAGAGCTGCAGGACAGGATAGAAGGCTTAAAGGAAATCACCCGGGCGGATCTTATCGGTGCTTTGGACCGGGAAATAAGAGTCAATGTGAATATGTTTTCTATGCAGGCGGCCAAAGTGTCCCTGTATGATATCCAGCAGGCAGTAAGCCGCGAGAACATCACCATGTCGGCAGGGCAAATAGAGATGGGACAAGTGAAGAGGTCGCTACGGGTGGCTGGCGAATTTACCTCTGTGGAACAATTGGAAAATATTGTAATCCGTTCGATGTCGGGTGCACAGGTAAGGCTGAGGGAGATTGCAGAAATAGATAATTCGTATGCAGAGCGAAAAAGCTTTGCCAGGTATAACGGAAATAATGTCATTACCCTCAATATCATCAAGCGGAGTGGGGAAAACCTGATTGAAGCCTCAGATAAAATAAAATTGATCATTGATGAAATGCAGGAAACCCGATTTCCTGAAGATCTGACCGTAGCCGTTTCCGGCGATCAGTCTGAAAGAACCCGGACAATGCTCACAGACCTGATCAACTCCATTATCATAGGCTTTGTGCTGGTGACCATCGTACTCATGTTTTTCATGGGCCCCAATAATGCCATGTTTGTAGGTTTGTCAGTGCCTATCTCTATTTTTATTGCCTTTATGGTTATGCCAGGGATTGATTTTACCCTCAATCTGATGGTGCTTTTCTCCTTTTTGTTTTCGCTGGGGATTGTGGTGGATGATGCCATCGTGGTTATTGAAAACACCCACAGGATATTTTATGAGAACAAGGGAAAGATGAGTATCATTCAGGCGGCAAGGATTGCTGCAGGAGAGGTATTTATTCCCGTGCTGACAGGTACTTTGACCACGATCGCTCCTTTCATGCCACTGGCCTTTTGGCCGGGGATAGCGGGTAAGTTTATGATGTACCTGCCCATTACTATTATGCTTACACTGACGGCCTCACTTTTGGTTTCCTATATCATCAACCCGGTATTTGCGGTGGTCTTTATGAAATATGAGGATGAGGGTTCAATAAAAAAACATCAAAAGTCACCGCTAAAAGGCTTAAAAGTTATTTTGGGCTTTATGATAGTGCTGGCATTGGTTTTTTACTTTACGGACAACACAGGAAAAGCCAATTTTATTTCATTTTTAATGATCCTGCTACTACTCAACAGGTTTGTACTGCGGAAAATGGTATTTGTATTCAATGATTCCCTGCTGCCATGGATGATGGATATATACGAAAAAACATTGCGCTGGTCACTTCTTAGATACCGCCCCTTATGGATTGTAGCAGGGTTGGTATTGTTGTTTTTTTTAACAATAGGGATCACCATCGTGCGCAGCCCCAAGATTGAGTTTTTTCCACAAGGCGACCCCAACAATGTGGATGTTTATATGACCCTTCCCGTAGGTACTGATATAAAAGTAACCGATTCACTGACCAAGGTGATCGAAAATCGTGTGGATGGAGTGTTCGGGAAGAATAACTCCCTTGTAGAATCTATTGTGGCCAATGTGGGTGTGGGGGCAGGAAACCCCATGGATCAGGACAGGAGTATCACCCCCAACAAGGGTAAGGTGGCGGTGTCTTTCGTGGCATATGCAGAGCGTAATGGAGTATCCACCGGAGATTACATGGAGCAGATACGGAAGGCTGTACAGGGGATACCCGGCGCTGAAATCTCTGTAGAGCAGCAAAAAATGGGACCACCCACGGGTAAACCTGTGAATATTGAAGTGAGTAGTGAAGATATAGACCAGTTGGTGGGAATTTCCTCCGGCCTGAAGCGCTACCTTGATTCCCTGCAAGTGCCGGGCGTGGATGAATTGAAATCAGATTTTGAGTTGAATAATCCGGAGATAATAGTCAATATCAACAGGGAAAAAGCTTCCAGGGAAGGTATTTCTACTGCGCAAGTGGCTTCTGAGATACGCAGTGGGTTATTTGGTGTAGAAGTTTCACGGTTTAGGGATAATGAAGAGGAGTATCCGATTATGGTGAGGTATTCTGAAAAAGCGAGGAATAACATCAATACCCTGTTGAGCGCCAGGATCACCTATCGGGATATGAACTCCGGAGGGAAGATAAGAAGTATTCCACTGGCGGCAATTGCGGATATCGAATATTCATCTACTTATGGTGGGATAAAACGGAAAGGATTAAAAAGAGTGATTACCTTGTCATCCAGCTTGCTCACGGGCTTTACACCTGATGAAGTCAATAAAAAACTGAACCGGGCCATTGGACAGTTCGAGTTGCCGGAAGGCGTGGAAGTGAAATTAACCGGGGAGAAAGAAGATCAGCAGGAAGCTATGGTCTTTTTGCAAGGCGCCTTTCTGATCGCTTTTTTAATTATTTTCCTCATATTGGTGGTGCAATTTAATTCCCTGAGTAAACCAATAATTATTCTTTCGGAGGTCATCTTTAGTGTGATTGGTGTTTTTCTGGGATTTGCTGTTTTTGGCATGAACATGTCGGTAGTCATGACGGGATTTGGCATTGTTGGCCTGGGCGGCATTGTAGTTAAAAACGGAATATTGCTTATTGAGTTTATGGATGAGATGTTGGCGAGAGGACAGCGTTTGCCAGAGGCTATTGTGATGGGCTGTAAACTGCGCCTTAAACCGGTGATGCTCACAGCCGTTTCTACGATCCTGGGCCTGCTGGCGATGGCCGTGGGTTTTAATATCAATTTCGTAACCCTATTCACTGAGCTGAATCCTCATATTTTCTTTGGGGGCGACAATGTGAATTTCTTCGGCCCGCTTTCATGGACGATCATCTTTGGATTATTGTTTGCAACGGTTCTTACCCTTGTGGTGCTTCCTGTGATGTATTTTCTGTTGTTTAAAACGAATGAAAAGATTGAAAAATTAAAACTTTGGTTATTTAAATCGGGAGATTCTGCCTAATGCCTGTAAAGATTATTCATGCGTTGCCAGTACAGGAATATCGACATGATTGACTACTTTTTCAGTCAGGCTATGATGAAAGACCCGGGATAGGCCTGAGCGGGCCCGGGTGACAAATGCCACGATGTCAAAAGGCGCTACGTTTTGAAATTCCATGATTCCTTCCTCAATCGAATAGGCATTGAACACGTGGGTGGAAACAATCATTTCTTTGATGCCTTTGGAGTATTCCTTCATTCGTGCGAGCACGTCTCTACTCTTTTCAAATTTATCAGGGGTGCATATATGCAAAAGGCGTATTTTTATTTTCCAGCGTTGTGCCAGACGGATAATTTCCCTAAAACCCTGTGAAGGGTAATGTCGAAAATCTGAGGCGAAGGTAATGTATTTAAACTCACTTTCCGGCGGAGTGTTCTTTACGACTAAAACAGGGATGGGAGACTTTCTGACAATCATTTGTGCATTAGTAGTACTGATGAGTTCTTTGACACCACAAATGCCTTGTGACCCCATGATGATCAGGTTGATGTTGTTTTTTTTTACGTAATCGATCAGGTTTTCATAACTGCTGTCGTATTGGATAATTTTTGTTGCTTTAATGTTTTCTTTGGTGAAAATATCTACTTGTTGATCGAGCAGGGCATTGTTTTTTTGAACTTTCTTGAGGATATCACGCTGGAATTCTTCTTTGGCATTGGCCAGTTTTTCTTCTATATCATCTTCCATGGGAATAAGGTGGGTGAAAGTGACTTCACTCTCCCATTTTTTTGCCAACTTAAGGGCTACTTTACTGGCATTGATTGAACATTCACTAAAATCTAAAGGTACGAGAATATCATCCATTTATTATTCCTTTTGCACGGATTCAAAATTAATTTGTATGTGATATTACAAAATTTTGACAAGAAAAGGAAGCAGATCGTGTTGATCAGTGGGGACTAATCGGATAATCTTTTATAAATGTGTCCAGGTCACGGTAAAAAATATCCAATGAATCCAGGCCAGTATCTGATAATTTCTGAGTAAAAGAAAAAAAAGGCGACCTGTTCAACGAACGTTCCAGTGATACTCCTGCCCGTGTGTCTCCTTCGCCGGGTATGCCTTTCGTAGGTGCTTTAGTTGCGGTGTTGCTAATGGCCAGTGAGAAAGAAGAACGGGCTTTATCCGCATTTCCTTTCTTCCAGGCAATGTAACCATTGAGCAGGTGAGCCTCTGTATTTTTTTCATTGGAGACCAGCACTAATGACAAATTCTGTTGAGCCTCTTCATCCTGCCCTTCAAAAAGCGCAATTTGTCCCAGATAGAGCAATGGCTGTAAAAAGTCTTTATTGATAGCAATGGTTTTTTTGAATTCGATCGCTGCTTTCGGAAGGTTAAAATAATCACTGTCTTTATACAGGAAATATAAGTTTCCCAGTTGATAATGTGCCCGGGCACT
>JAOUKJ010000754.1 GCA_029882675.1 Cyclobacteriaceae bacterium | reverse complement strand
TTCCTACCGCAGATTGCTGCAGCAATTATTTAAAAATTTAAGGCATATTATTCCTCCCCTCCTTTTCCTACAACACCCTTTGTTATTATAAGTAAGTCAGGTTAACTTTGCGGCCTTAAAAATTGAGGTATTATGGCTGAATATAATTTCAGGGAAATAGAAAAGAAGTGGCAGCAGGACTGGGCTGATAAAGAACTTTACAAAGTATCTACACAAAAGGACAAACCCAAATTTTATGTGTTGGACATGTTTCCCTACCCTTCCGGGGCCGGTTTGCATGTAGGGCACCCCCTGGGATATATCGCCTCTGATATCGTGGGGCGATTCAAACGAATGAATGGATATAATGTCCTGCACCCCATGGGCTTCGATGCCTTTGGCCTTCCTGCCGAACAATATGCCATTCAGACCGGACAACATCCGGCCATTACCACAGAAGAAAACATCACGCGGTATAAAGAACAGCTTAGAAACCTGGGTTTTAGCTTTGACTGGGATCGTGAAGTACAAACTTCCGATCCTTCGTTTTACAAATGGACCCAATGGATATTTCAACAATTGTTCAATTCCTGGTACGATCAAAAACAAGACAAGGCACGCCCTGTTGACGAACTGATCAGCCTGTTTGAACAAAATGGCAACAAGGAGGTCAATGCACCCTGCAACGACGATACACCTGCTTTCTCAGCTCAGGAATGGGCTCTTTACAATGAAAAAGAAAAAGCTGAAATTTTACTTTCCTACCGCCTCACCTATCCTGCTGATGCCCTGGTAAACTGGTGCCCGGAAATGGGCACTGTACTGGCCAATGATGAAGTAAAGGACGGCTTTTCAGAACGAGGCGGACATCCGGTGGAACGGAAAAAAATGAAGCAGTGGATGATGCGTATCACGGCTTATGCCGACAGACTGCTGAATAACCTTGGAGCACTCGATTGGTCTTCATCGATGAAAGATATGCAGTCCAACTGGATAGGTAAGTCGCACGGCTGTGAACTTGATTTTCCCGTTGTAGGTGCGGATATAACACTTACCGCATTTACCACACGCCCTGACACCATTTACGGGGTAACCTACCTGGTCATTGCCCCTGAACACGAACTCGTGAACGAACTGACTACTGAAGACCAGCGCGAAGAGGTTGTGAATTATGTAAAAGTGGCCTCCAACCGCTCTGAAAGGGAAAGGATGGCTGAAACAAAAACAGTATCTGGTGTTTTTTCAGGCTCGTATGTCATCAATCCGTTTAATGGTGAGAAAGTGCCTCTGTGGGTTGCCGATTATGTGCTGGCCGGTTATGGAACCGGTGTCGTGATGGCCGTTCCCTCTTCCGATGACCGTGACTTTCGTTTTGCCAATCATTTTGGCCTGGAAGTTCGCTGCGTCATTGAAGGATCAGAAAGCCTGGATGATCCTACAGTAATAAAGCACGGCATCATGATCAATTCCGGCATACTGGATGGTATGCACTCTGAAAAAGCCATTGGCCGGGCCATTGATGAGGCTGTCAGTAAGGGTATAGGAAAGGCCAAAGTAAATTATAAGATTCGTGATGCCGTATTTAGCCGTCAACGTTATTGGGGTGAGCCTGTACCTGTATACTATGATGAAAACAATATACCCCAGCTGCTGGATGAAAGCGAATTACCTTTGGTTTTGCCGAAAGTAGACGAATACAAGCCTACAGAAACCGGAGAACCACCACTTGCACGGGCGAAGGATTGGAAATACAAAGGCAAGTATGCTTATGAAACCACGACTATGCCCGGTTGGGCAGGATCCAGTTGGTATTTTCTTCGTTATATGGACGCGAAAAATGAAAACGAATTCGCCGGAAAAGCACATACAGACTATTGGGGACAGGTAGACCTCTATATTGGCGGAACGGAACATGCCACGGGACATTTGTTATACAGCAGGTTTTGGAACCTTTTTTTATACGACCGGGGATTCATAAATCATGAAGAACCTTTTAAAAAACTCGTAAACCAGGGTATGATCCAGGGCCGGTCTAGCTTGGCCCATC
>JAOUKJ010000755.1 GCA_029882675.1 Cyclobacteriaceae bacterium | reverse complement strand
GTTTCATTTTCCGACCCGGAGAATCGGAAAATAAAAAAGCTCTATTTGTTCCTTCGGGGCTCTGTCCCGGAGTCGTTCATTCGGTTTACACATGGGGAATGACCAGGAATAATTCGATCTGACTTTAAATTATACGCGCACTGAATTTTGCGGCATGTTGGGCTTTTATTTTACGTCCGTTGAAATGGATGATCGCCCCGTCTTTTATCTCAAGGTTTTGAAGTACTTCATCCTTTTTTAAATAGCCGTTTTTTCTGCCGTGACCATCGGTGCATAGATATGGGTACGCCCTTCGCGCTCACGGGTAAGTAAACCTTTCTCATGCATGATTTACATGATTTTAAGGGTGGTGGTATAGCCCGTTTGATTGTTATCACTAAGGGCATCGTGTACTTTCTTGACGGTTGCAGTTCCATCAGCCCATAATATGCTGAGTATCTGCAACTCTTTTTCAGTAGGCTTTTACTGGTTGCTTTTCATAACTACGAGTATTTTCGTAATACAATAATAAGGCATTTAACGACTTTAAAAATTATTGTACGATAATATTCGTAATAAGGTTGTGTTAGAAGAAGCTTCTGAAAATCCAAGGCTGAGATCCGGGTTTTAGCTGTTATTATTAACACCTCCGTACCACCTTGAGGTATTGTTGAAATATATGTTTTCAAGTACTTGTTGTGACAGGCCCAGCCCCCTAAACCATCCCGTTACTTTCGGTGCATTCATAGTTTCATCGCCTGCCAGAAACTGCCAGTGCATCTGAAAACGTTTGTCCTGATTGTTTAAAAAGTCTTCTACAGGCTCCTGACCCATGTACACCATGTCGGTACCGTAAATGATTCGTTCCTGGTATCGAACGAAGAAATCGTACACTTTTTGCCAATGGGTGACAGCCTGGTGTTGTAGGTGACAAATGCGTTCTGCTAAATCCACCATAGCATGGGGAAACCGATCCAGAAACCGGCTTACCTGATCGACGCTCCATTCCTCACTGGCCAAATGGAGCCCTGTATACTTCAGTGAAGGGTGTTTTCTGAGCATATTATCGCGGGCATCAAGGTGATGTTGATAGTTCGGCAAATCAGGGTGTTTGTACATGTGAAATTCAGGGTGTTGGGAAAAATACTTCTGGTCTGAGAAGACGGTCATATTCTCCAGCGGCAGCCAGCAATTTTTAGGTTCACCAATATGTCCCAGCAGTGGGATTTTATGGGCCGCCAGGTAATCGAATATCGGGTCGAACACCGGGTGGTCAATGTCCAGATAGTCATTTTTTTTATCTTTCAATTCCATGCCGATGTTTTTCCATACCTTGACCCCTACAGCGCCCCGGGCTATTGATCGCTTTAGTTCCTCAAGGGTAAGTTCAGCCCACTTTTTTTCTTCCCATCCGGTCATGGAAAAGGAGGTGGCATAATTGATTACATCAGTTCCGTATTTTTTTCTCAGTTTAAGTATTACCTCTTCCTGATCATGGAGTGATGGAAATTCAGGAATTTCCAGGTTAATGGATAAAAACCGGATATTGTTTTTCAGCCCAAATTCAATCAAAGCTTCATTGTAAAAATTGATATGGGTATGAGCGTCTACTCTTGGGAACAATACTTGTTTTGTATTCATATTGTTATTTTGATACTTACTGCCATATCAGTTTCAGAAGTAAGACTGCATGATCAATCATTCCAAAATTAAGGATCATTTTATGGGACTTATCACACCACAAATATTTTTGAGACAGTCTTATCTTCTTCCTCCTGCCGTTAAATCGGATTACGGAAAAAACGCATGATTATATTAAAAAATTCAATACCCGTATTTAGATTAAATACTGTCTATGACCTCTTTGATCATCACTTTTTCCCCTTTGCGGTCGCGGCTCCAGGCGGCAGCTTCCATAAAGGAGTATAGTTCCAGGGTTTCTGCGGGTGCGATGGGTACTTCACCAGATTTAAAAAACTTTGCAATGACATCTACCAATGCACCATAACCCCCGTATGGCCCTACCGGGGTGGCTCCTTTGGTGCCA
>JAOUKJ010000753.1 GCA_029882675.1 Cyclobacteriaceae bacterium | reverse complement strand
TTTTCGCAGGCAAAGCACGTCAATAGCAAACTGACACAGAGGCTATATAATGTGGTTTTAATCATTTACTATTAGTTTGATTTTAAACGTATGATCCGCGTTTGAAACGCGGACCATACGTTTGAAACGCAGACCATACGTTAGAAACGCGGACCATATATTTTTATTTCACAAACGCATTATAAGCTTCTTCCAGTGCTGCCTTGTCCATTGCGCTGCCCGAGTGGATCAGCATGCGGTATTTGAAGGTGGTCGATTGCCCTTTTTCCAGTTTGAAGTTAAGTTCTTCCTTTCCATCAGACAATGCCTTTTGACCCAGCATATTTGCCGAAAAAAGGCCATAACCCCGGGCATGCCAGTAGGTGGGGTAGCCCACATTGCTGGGATTATCGAAAATGGTAATCGAAACAGGATCATTTTCGATCGTGCCGTAAAGGCTGGTCCATTTGGCACGGGTACCCCATACATCATCGCCTTCTATACCTTCACTGCTCAGGTAGTTGCCAGAAACGCCCTCATTATTCAGTGCTTTTACTTCCGTGGGATTACCGTTGGCATCGGTGAAAATGGCCGGCTTGTCGGTAGGAATCTCCAGCTCGCGGGTAACGCGGATGGCAAAGGCCCCTTCCTTGTTGTCTTTAAAATCCACCACTTCGGCCACAGCAGTCAGGGTAGTCTCCCGATCAAAATACCGGTCATCACCTTCATTATAGAATGTAAACACCGTTTTTTCTTCCAGCAGTACAGTGCCATCGTGTGTTTCCCAGGTCATGGATACGTCCAGTATTCCCTTGCCATTACCTCCTTCGGCTTTGTTCACTGTCTGGTGACGTATGCTGCCATATTTGGGTTTATCCGCTGCTGAGCGCTCCGGAGAGTTGTTCCAGAAATCCAGGCCGTTTACATCACCATAATTCATCCAGTGGCCTACATGGTGCATGTGGTCTACGCGTTCGCCTTCTTTTTGCTCAATGGGAAATCGACGGGTCACCGTTTTGCCCGAGGCCGTCACTATGGGATATAAAACAGGCTTGTCAATATCTTCGGGATAAATGTATGCAGTAAAGAGTTCCCCATCGAAGAGAACGTCAACACGGCGGTCTTCAGGTTTATTTACCAATTCAACGGTATTTTTGGCTTCTTCAACCGGTGCCTCTTCCTGCGTTTCGGTTTCGGTGGTTTCGGTTTGTTGGCTGTTTCCGGAACAACCAATCATGGCCATCGCCAGACAAAGCGCCCCAGACAGGGCAATAATGGGTTTTTTCATGGGTTTGTTATATAGTTGTTTACTTGATTAATAATGAGACACTCGGTCACACTTTAAAATTGTGTCCAATATAAGCATAAACTATTAAAACTAAGGAACGAGAAGACTCTTCCAACCTGTCCCGTATTCTCAGGGTCTTTCCGGTACGACCATATTAAAAGCAGGAGTAATCAGAAGAAAATCATTATTGACTAAAGGCACAAAGACGATAAATCTTTTCATCGTCGGACGACTGCGTGGGGCAATATGCGTAGAAGTTCGTCCAACGAATGTCTGTCACTGACTACAAATTGCATTTTGTTGTACACTTCTAAAAGCACAAAGACGATGAAAAGATTGTTGATTTACACTATGGCTTTATTCCTGATGTTTTCCTGCGGTGAATTAATCGGTTCGGATTCAATATTAAATATGATTCAGGCGTTGATATACAGGCGTACTGTGAAAGGTGGACATACTTTTACAATGATACTGACCGGTTAATACGCATACGAGACAGGGGTAGTTTTGAGTCTACTGTTAAAGACTCAATAAAAATAACCCTATCTGAAGGGAAACCCATAAAGGTTAGTGGTTCGCATTACATGCTTAGTGGTATGCCATTATTTGGGCCGATCTGGACAACCACCAAAAAAGAAAAGCTCACCATCAAAGACTGGTACCTCGATTCGCTGGTCAGTGGCAGGTTTGAGTTTGTATATAAGGACAACAAACCGGGTAGGAAAAAAGACCAATGGGATTTCTGTGTGGAGATGGAAAAA
>JAOUKJ010000164.1 GCA_029882675.1 Cyclobacteriaceae bacterium | reverse complement strand
ATGTTTTTTTGCCCAGGTTGCCCGCTTACCCTGTCAGGTATCCTGAAAAATTGGTTTTTTGCCGGATCTCTTTTTTACATTCTATATAAAGGCAACTGGGAAGTGGGGAGAAGGCTGGACATACATTTTCCCTGGTTATATTATCCGCTAAAAAGGTTTACTTATGGCATTATAGGTGCGCTGGTCTACACCACTGTCACACTACTCTTTGTAGGCATTCTTGCCAACAGGTTGTTTGATGTGTCTTTTGGCAGCAATGAAATGTTACCGCTCTATTTTGCCAACGGATTCGCCGTATTAGTATTTTGTTTTGTAATAGCCCGCCAATATCTTCTCTCCTGGCAGGAGTTGGCCCTGCGGGAAGAGAAGATTAAAAATGAATTGCTATCTGCCCGCTATGATTCCCTGAAGAATCAGGTCAACCCACACTTTCTTTTCAATAGCTTAAACACAATATCATCGCTTATCCGTGAAGATCCGGATTTGGCAGAGCGCTTTGTAAAACAACTTTCTATCGTTTACCGGTATGTGCTACAAACCCGCACCAGGGAAGCCGTTACACTGGCTGAAGAATTGGACATGCTCGATTCTTTTATATTTCTCCAAAAAATCAGATACGATAACAGTCTGTTAGTAGATATTGACCTGAAAGAGGGTAGTAAATCAAAATTGGTACTTCCCCTGGTTCTTCAGATGCTCATGGAAAATGCCCTTAAACACAATACCATTTCCAGTGAACAGCCCCTGACCCTGACTATAAATGAAGAGGACGATTTTATTGTTGTTACCAATAATCTGCAACCAAAAAACGTGCTGCGCAATGAATCGTCAAAAGTAGGTTTAAGTAATATAAAATCAAGATACGCTTTACTCACCAATAGCGAAGTAACTGTTGAAAAAACTAAAGAAGCATTCATCGTAAAAGTGCCGCTACTTAAATTAATGAAAAATGAAAGTACTGATCGTTGAAGATGAAAAACTGGCTGGCAGTAAGCTGATCAATATTTTGTCAGCCATTGACGCTTCCATTGAAGTTGTCTCTATTATCGATTCAGTCAAAAACACCGCAAAATGGCTGGCCCAAAATCCCTCCCCCGATCTCATTTTCATGGACATCCAGCTGGGTGATGGCATCTGTTTTGAAATATTTGATATTATTGAAGTACCATGCCCTACTATTTTAGTCACCGCCTTTAATGAATACGCTCAGGAGGCCTTCAAAGTAAACAGCATTGACTATCTACTCAAACCCGTTGAAAAAGAAGAAGTGGAATCAGCCCTTGGGAAATATCATTTGATGAAACCTGTTTTTGATCGGGCTATTGCACTAAAAAGAATAAAAAAGGCTCAAAAAATGTTGGAAAGTGGATATAAATCGCGATTTATGATCAAAGTAGGCGCCCATATCGTTTCTGTACCCATCGAAGAAATCGCCTATTTTTTCAGTCGTGAAAAAGCTACTTTTTTTAAAACATTTGAAGGGCGATCTTACCTGATTGATTATTCCCTGGAACAGGTAGAAGAAATGGTTGATCCACTACTTTATTTTCGCATCAACCGGAAATACATGGTGGCTTTTAAAGCTATATCCGATATTGTCACCTATTCAAGCAGCCGTTTAAAAATAAATATACCGCACATGGAAGACCATGAAATCCTGATCAGCCGCCACCGTGTCACTTCTTTTAAAGACTGGCTGGATAGATAGAAATGGGTGTCGCGGGAGAGCGTTTGGGTGAATGGATCAGGGCCATTGTTCACCGTTCATGGTTCATCGCTATAGGCTGTTAAACAGGCCTTCATGCCAATTCAACTACAAATAATTCCATCAATCGTTTTCTAAAAAAACACCTGGTGACTACATGCTTCATATCAGTATTTATGGCAAAAAACAAAACCGATATGAAATACAACCTGTTCAATTCAACATTCATCATGCTATTGGCTGCCTTTATGCTTTTTTCCTGTGGCGAAAAAGAAAAAGTCTCGCCCAACCAAAATACACTCAAGCTGGACGGCAGTGCCTTTGATGTAAGTGTAGCAACCATTGTTGGGGTCACCATCAGTGGGGACGGACATGCGGCTGTTACACTGGCCAGCGGGAGTGAAACCCAGACCAATACCCTTTCCCTTGACTTTGAATACTCCATACACAATTCCATGACGGGAAAATATGCCTTTCCAGCTCAGCCTGATTACCGTCTGCTGGATGACTGGTTGAGCAATTATACTACTTTTGATGGAACCAACATGACTTCCACCAACCTACAGGAAGGAACTCTGGAAATTTACCATAACGGTGACACCAATTACACGGTAATCATTGATATTACCATGGTAGATGGCAAGGTGTTTTCCGGCACTTATACCGGAGAATTTACTGTAGCGATTAATAATGGGTAGATAAAACTTATGAAGTAAGATTAAATCCGTGAAAATTATTTATATCCTGAAGTCCGCAAGCGTATTTTAAGTATAAAAGAAAAAGATATTTTCCCGCCCCTGGGGGCGGGAAAATATCTAAAATACATTTTTTTGGTGCACTTGAATAAGTGAGTAATCGTTAGCTTGAATATGGCGATGAATTCAATCCAATTCGAAAAAAGATAAGTACTCCAGTGGCAGATGGTGTAACACATCAGAACAAATAGGTGATGTGTTTTATTTATAATAAATATTATTCTATTTATGATGATTAATTAATGTAAAAACAGTTAGCTTTACTGTCAATTTCATTTCACTCCTTTCAAATGAACTGGACCCGGGAACAATTGGACATTATTCGTTCTTCCGGCGATATAAAAATCAATGCCATCGCCGGATCTGGAAAGACCACTACGGTCATTGAATATGCCCGTTCAAGGCCCAAAGAAAGTAAAATACTGTACCTCGCGTTCAACAAATCGGTCAAGTTGGAGGCCCTCAACAAATTCAGGGACAAAGGGCTCTTTAATGTGCAGGTGGAAACGGCTCATTCCATGGCCTACCGGGCCATTGTGCCCCGAAATGGGTATCGCGTGAGGCCCCAGGGATACAAAACCCATGAAATAGTGGAACTGCTCCACCTTCGGGGCGACCGGGATAAGCACACTAAATACATCCTCGGCAACCATATTAATAAATTTATCGCCTATTTCTGCAACAGCGAAAAGGCCAAAGTCCTGGATCTCAACTACCTGGATGTGGTTCATGACAGTAAAGTCAGAAAACTGGTAAAGTCATTTTACAGCTACATTGAAAAACAGACTCGTCTGTTGCTGGCCAAAATGGATAAAGGGGAAATTGAAATCACACACGATTTTTACCTGAAAAAATTTCAGCTGAGCACTCCTCAGCTCCCCTATGACTGTATTCTTTTTGATGAAGGACAGGATGCCTCCGAAGCCATGCTCGATATTTTTTTAAGGCAAAAGGGTACAAAAGTGATTGTGGGAGACACCCACCAGCAGATTTATGGTTGGCGATATGCCGTCAACTCGCTGGAAAAAACGACTTTCAATACCAGCCACCTTTCTACCAGTTTTCGTTTTGGGCAGGACATTGCCCACCTGGCCATGGGAATACTGCAGTGGAAAGAACACCTGGGTACTTTCAAACCTTTGCAAATAACAGGCAAAGGCATCCCTACTGAAATAAAATCAAAGGCCACCATTGCCCGCACCAACCTGGGGCTTTTGCTCCGGGCAATCGAGTACGTCACCAGTGAAATGAAAGTAAAGCACATCTATTTTGAGGGCAACATCAATTCCTATACATACGCCGAAGACGGTGCCTCACTTTATGACATACTCAACCTTTACAATGGGAACCGGGGAAAGATCAGGGATCAGCTAATTCGGGAAATGAAAGATCTGGATGAACTGGAAGATTATGTGAGTAAAACGGAAGATATGCAACTGGGCCTGATGGTGGAAATTGTGAAAGAGTATGGCAATGAAATCCATGATATCCTCCGGCAAATCAAAGACAAGCACGTGGAAAATGAGGAGAAAGCAAAAGCGGAAATGGTCTTTAGCACCGTACACCGCTGTAAAGGGATGGAATACGACGAAGTGCATATTGTCAATGATTTCATGACCGAGAAAAAACTCAAAAATACGATTGAGGAAAATGATCACGAAGCCCTTAATATTTCCAGGCTTAATGAGGAAATCAACCTGCTCTATGTGGCCGCAACCCGCACACGCAACACCCTGCATATCCCGGAGGCCCTGTTGCCTAAAGGCCTTGTTCCCTCAAAACAAATCATCGTCATCAAAGAGGATATGGAAGAAGAAAGCCGGCCTGCATTTAATCATAAGGGGACTTTTCAAAGAAAAGGACAGAACCCTCATGATAAAGAGGCAGTTTTTCCCTTCGAGCAGATCAGAAAAACGCATAAAGACGCCTACCGCCCGTGGACCCCTGAGCTGGACGAGGAGCTGACCGTGATGTTTTGTGAAGAAAAAAGTGTAAAAGAGATGGCCCGGTATTTCGGACGAACAAGGGGCGCTATATATTCCCGGATCAAAAAGCTGGAGCTGGTAGAAACTTACAGATAAATAAACGGTCATTGCCACATATACAGCACCAGCTATAAGCCTGAATAGCTTTCCTCCTCCCCTTTTCATGGAGAGAAATTTGCAAATTCCATACATTTTGTTTAATATTTGTATAAAACAAGCTGAATGAAACTGTATTGCAACAATATTTTAATTTTTAGCCTTATTATCATGTAACTACTTTTCAGACTAAAACAAACATCAACCATGATTCGATCCGCTTATGTAACGGCCCTTTTTGTGAGCATTCTCACCTTAAAAGTTAGTGCGCAGAATCCGCTGCCTGAAGTACTGTCTATCCGGGAATTTGAAGCTGCTGATGAAGCTTCTTCCCTTGTTTATATCAATTACCTGAAGCAAGTAGCAATGATCGAAGAAAGAAGTTTTAACGGTGTTCATACGATGATTGCCCGTGGTGAACGCGGTAAACGGGTCAATAAATTCATCAACCTTTGGGGCTTTGATTTTCTTGCTGCACGTAACTATTATTTCCCAGGTGAAGATGAAGAGAGCTATCCGCAATATACCGCCCATGTATTGGCACACCAGCGTGACATCGTTGCTCCTAAATTGCCGGAAGGCAAAATAATAACATCCCCGGCGTATGGAGATTTTATTATTCTCGGCTACGAAAAACTCCTTAATCCCCAGTTTGGCGAAGTGGTTGGGGTGCGTTATTTTGAAATTGAAAGTTCAAAACAAGCGGAATTTGAAGCCCATGTGATTAATGAAGTACACCCCATGTATCAAAAATACATTGATGGCTATTGGGTATATATTGGAAAATCAGACCGGGGCAGCATGAAAGGCAAGTATGTCTTACTTTCTGTGTTCGACACCTACAACAGAAGGCAGGAATATTACCCCAAACCTGATAAACCCGCCGAAACACTTACCAAAGCAGCAGAACCCCTTACTGAAACATTTAATAAAACGGCTGTTTTTCTGGGTGACCAGGATATCCCTTATACCGATTATATCATTATGCGATAGCTGTTAATTACTTTAGGACAGACAATTCTATTTAACCTGAATTACTTAGGCAACACATGCAGTTTGATCATGCCATTTTTTTCAGGTAAAAAATTTATGCACTCCCTGCAATTATGGAATAATCAGGCTAGATTGCGGGCATGAGTACTTTTGTTTCCATCGACTTTGAAACCGCAACGGGCAAAAGAAACAGCGCCTGTGCAGTGGGTGTAGTGTGTGTTGAAGCAGGAGCTGTTGTTGATGAATTCTACACACTCATACAGCCCCCCAACAATGAATACAACTGGTTTACGACCAATATCCATGGAATTACAGCCCGTGACACCGTCAACTCACCTACCTTTCCGAAAATCTATCAGGAATTAAAAAAGCGCATTGCCAATAATACCATTGTAGCCCATAACGCACCCTTCGACCGCAGTGTCCTCATGCGTACTATGGAATATTACGCTTTGGATTATGGCGAACTAAATCTCGAAAACCAATGGGAATGCACGTTGAAAATTTATAGGGGGAAGGGGTACCACCCTGCTACATTAGATGCCTGTTGTAAAAGGAATGGCATTCAGCTCAGGCATCATGAAGCCCTTTCAGACGCCCAGGCATGTGCCAAATTGTATCTCTTACGGTAATTATTCTTATTGGTGAGGTTGTATCACAGCTCCAGCTCTCCCCGCTCAATCATTCCCTGTATCTCTTCCCTGATCTCCGCTTTTTCTTTTTGGGCCTTTTCGTAAATGGACATAAACCGGGGATCTTCCCGGATGGAATCAAAGGCCGGATCAATCATCATGAAATCATGTTTTCCATACCAAAAACCCCGTTCGCCTGTTTTTTCCAACCATTCAAGTGCTTTCTCTCCGTCACCCAGCCAGCCATAACAGGCCGCCACTATATATTCCAAGTCCTTCCATACATCAGTCACGGGATTTATTTTCAGTATATCCGAAATGTGTTCATTCAATACCAATGTTCCTTTTTCCACGTTCCCGTTTTTAAGGAGCCGGATTCCCTCCAGGTAGTTATCATTCAAATTAGTAAACCCGCTGATTTTGGCATAATCCCGCTGGGCAATATAAACCATCGCATAATAGTCTGAACAGTTATCACAAACAGATATCTCACACAACGAGTCCAGCAGTGGTAAAGCACCTTCCAAATTGTACAGTAAAATGTGGCTTTCCACGCAATTTTCAATGACACCACAGCCGCCCAGGTAATTGGCGAACCCAATTTTATCATATTTATAAGATTCTTCATACAGCCCAATATCTTTTAGTGGCCCGGTAAAGTAGTTATAATGTTTAAAATTGTCTCCAAACACGGGAAACTGCATACCCCTGATCATTAGCGCCAGTCCTTTTTTATAGTCTTTATTAATCCGGCAGTGTATCCGACCCATCATCAGGTGATCCCATTGGCTGTTGACATCGCTCAATTCTACTGATTTTTGGTACATTTCAAGTGACTTATCAAATTGTTTTTGATTCATATATATCCCCCCCATGGTAGTATAACCTTCTGATTTTTCAGGAAATTTATCAATCAGCATTTGTGCAATTTGAATGGCTGAATCCATATCCCCCCTTATGTAAAAAACACTGGCGATCAGCGTATACGGCGGAAGAAACATGGAATCCAGTCGGATGGCCTGCTTTGCCAGTTGCAAGGCCCTGTCATGGGAAGAATTCTGAGTGGAAGGTTGGCGAAATCCGGTATTCCAGGCCTCCCAGGCCCTTATATTTAAACCATACGCTGAAATATAGTTGGTAGGGTTCTCTGACAACTGCTTTATTTCATCCGGCAAGAGGTGTACCTGCACGTTTTCAACCAGTGAGAGGGCCACCTCACTGGTCAGATCCATCAACAAAGTATAGTCCCTGGTGTAATCCCTGGCAAAAATCTCTTCCCCTGTTTTTATGTCGGTCATCACAACCGATAACCTGAACTTTTCCTCCTCCTTCCATACACTTCCCTCAATAATATAATCCGCTTTAAACTTACTACCTATGGATAATGGAGTCATCCCGCTACTCCTGTGCTTTTCGACTTCACTCCCCGCAATCACTTTCAACTTGCCGACTTTCTTTAATTTTTTCACAACTTCCTCGTAAGTACCCTGAGCAATGTACTCATCTTCTGCTTTACTGATATTTTTGAAGGGAATGACCACAACAGAAACTTGTTCACCCTCATGGGCACTAATGCCTTTAAAGGGCCTGCTCTGTCTGATGTAATAATAACTGACCAATACCGACATTCCAACAATAATGACTATTGCAACTATGGCCAAAGGGCTCCACTTTGATTTTACTTTTATTATACCAGCTGCATTGCCAAGCCCTCCTGCCGGACGATTCTCAAATTCATCAATCAAATTGACTTTTGAGAGGGCTGTTTTTTGACTTTTCTCCTTTTGCCGGGTAACCTCACCGGGTGGATAGCCAAAATAATCATGAAAGCATTTATTGAAATAGGTAGGACTGTTAAATCCTACCCGGTAGGAAATCTCGGCTGCAGTGCCCAGCCCTTTTTGGAGCATTTTCATGGCCTCGTCCAACCGCTTTTCCCGGATATATTGTGTGATGGATTTGGTTGTGAGTGCTTTTAATTTTCTATGGATCTGCGAAC
>JAOUKJ010000751.1 GCA_029882675.1 Cyclobacteriaceae bacterium | reverse complement strand
TTTAGGCACTTCTACAAACCGCACATTTTTTTCAGGTCTTCGTCAATGTTATTTTCTTCAAAACCATGACTAATGGCGATTTTAAGGTTTTCGCAGGCCTTCCTTTTTTTTCGTTGTTTCTGATAGACCAGGGCTTTATAATAATACCCGTAGGTATATTCAGGGTAAAGTGAGTTGACCTTTTGAAAATCGTTGAGGGCCTGGCCATAATTGCGTAACAGATAATTGCTAAACCCCCTGTTTACATAAGCATAATTGCTTTTCGGATTTAATTTTATTGAAGTATCAAAATCTTCAATAGCCTCTTCCAGGTCATTGAGATGCATTCGGGCCATACCCCTGTTGCGATATACTTCAGCATTGTCTTTATCTTGTTTTAAAAACCGTGACCAGTCTGATATAGCTGCATAGAAGTCTTCTGTGCTCATGTAGCATGTAGCCCTGTTATACAATACCTGCAGCGATTCGGGGTAGGCATTGAGGTAAAATGAGTAGTAGTCAATGGCCTGAACATAATCACCATTTTCAAAACTGTGCTGCCCCAGGAAAAAATAAGGAGCCGGTAAATCCGGATTAATCTCCACAGCTTTGTACAGGTACGCCATCGCACTGTCCGTTGCTTCAACACTCATCAATAATACACCCAGATTGTACACGACCTTCCACTCCTCCGGAAATTTATACAATCCTTTTCGCAAAACACTTTCGGCGGCCGGAAAATCATTCATCACGAAATAAGTACGTGATTGCTCAATATAGGCATCGACAAAAGCGGGATTAAATTCAAGGGCCGTTTCAAGGGCATCAAGGGCATCCTCATGCCGGCCCTGCTTGTTTCTTACTTTGCCTTTCATGTAAAACAAAACTGCCTTATCCCTTTCAAAGGCATAATTTGGAAAATCATTTATTCGGTTATCAATGACATCCAGCGAAACATTGATATACTGAATGGCCGTTTTATAATCCCTTTGTCCTTCGTAAATATCAGCCAGGCCAACGGTGGCCTGCAGACTTTGTGGGTAACGAGTCAGGATATTTACATATTCGTGAATAGCTTTAACCGTATCCTTTTCTTCCAACAAAGACTTTGCCTTTTCCAGCATGTCCTTTTCTGATTGCGCATACAATCCGAATCCGAAAAAAACAAAAATGGAAAGTAATAGTCCTTTCATTAATCAAAAAGTGAAAAGTTTCCAAACTGATCGGCAGGAGCCACCCTTTTGATTAGATCAGGCGAATCCTGATTGGTATCTGAGATGCGGGGTGATACTGTATAACTCATCATTTTATCCATAGAAAGAGGTTGGAGCAAAGCGATCAGCTCATTTTCGGTCGTCTGCTTATCCAACCAAATTTTTTCATCGTCCTTATTGAGCAATGCCGGCATAACCCCTGAAAATTCACCTACCAAGGTATTTGCAGGAATTGTAATTAGTCTGAATATATGAAAAAGCTCATCTTTCTCATCTTCAAATTCCTCCCAAAGCCCGGCAAAAGACATTATTTTCTCCTGCTCAAAAGCGATACGGTAAGGTATTTTTGTTTTCTTCCCAAGTTGTTTCCATTCAAACCATCCGTCTGCAGGCACAATACAACGATGTGTTCTTAAGGCCTGCCGGTGATTGGCTTTTTTAAGTAGCTGGTCAGCCGTTACGGTCAATAACCTGTTACTGATGTTTTTATTTTTTGTCCAAACGGGAATAGAGCCCCAGTAAAAAAATGAAAAACCAGCAGGTTCGCTCTGGGTTATAACAGGAAGTAATTGAGCCGGAGCCGCGTTATAGCGCGGGATATATCCCTCGGACGTTGCAAGGTCAAACCGTTGTTGTATTCTATCGGCATCGCAGGTAATGGTAAATCTTTCCGGCATCTATTTATTTGTTATCATTACTAACGTTATTATTGCCCGATCAAATTTGTGGCTTCAGGACATACAGACAGATATACGTAAGGGTGTTAGCAATAGCATCTGACAGCCTTAAATCACGATAAGCAAATTTCCAATTTCTAAAATTAAATGATTATCCATTCA
>JAOUKJ010000750.1 GCA_029882675.1 Cyclobacteriaceae bacterium | reverse complement strand
TGCCCACCCCAAATGATAGGCTTTGTCATTACTGCTGTTCGTCTTACCGAAAAAACTGCGTCCAATAAATGCCGAAGCCAGCGGGGCCGTAAGCGAAGAGGTAAATCCGGCGGCAAAAAGCCCGGCAGCCAACAAATAGACTGCCCAGGGGCCCAATTGCTGCCCCATCTCTGCGGCCAAACGATCAAAGGACATTTCTCCGGTTATAAGCGTGCCCGTGATAAGTATGGCCATGGATATAATACCCCCGATAATGATCGAGATAAAAAGTCCGGTGCGCATTTCACCGATCGTCTGTCCTTTGCCCAGGCCGGCGCCCAGGAAGAGGTTGTAGGGAACGATGGTCGTGCCTACCAACCCCAGGACCAACCAGCCGGAACCGGCGGGAATGGCCGGGCGAAGTCCGCCGGCAATATGCACGAAAGAAAGATCCATATTGAATATAATGACCATAAAAACAACGCCCATAATACCCACCAGCGCACCCAGTATCCTGGCGATGGTTTTGTAATTGCCCGTATATAAAAGCGCTGATGCCAGTACTACCAAAGCCATTACCAAAAGTTGTTTATTAAAGGGCAACAGAAGCCCGATTCCCGATATGGCCCCCAACACATTCCCCGCCTGATAGGCTGCACAACCGAAAATAACGGCACCCGCTACAAAATACCGAAGGGCAGGAGAAAACCGCTCCTTAAAAAGGACACCCAGTTCTTTAGAGGTAGCTATTGAAACCCGGGCCGTCGCCTCCTGCAATACCACACAGGCTATTACGGCAAAAACCAGGGCCCAAAGCAACTGAAAGCCATATCCTGCGCCGGCAGAAGAGGCCGTAGTAAGTGTGCCCGGGCCTATGAAAGCGGCTGCAATTACCGACCAGATAATAATACTAAAAAGGCGGGTCTTAAGCGTCGTCATACCGTGTTATCATTTTTCGTAAGATAGAAAGTGCGTAAAGTACTGAAATTTGTGTAATTTTATTTGATAGAAAGTCCCTAAGAAAAATTTTTACATTATGAATGTGTCTGTCAAATTGGTTTTTTCCCTTGTTGTGCTATGTCTCATCTTTCCTTCGGTTGGCCTGCTGGCACAGCGAGGTATACCCCGGATCATGATCAACCCAAAAGGACATTCCGCCAAAATCAACAATATTCTTTATACCCCGGATGGCAACCGGATCATCTCAGTGTCCGAAGACAAAACCATCCGGATATGGAATACTGAAAGCACTGAGCTCATCAATAAATTTGAATCGCAGGTTGGCAACGGCTCCGAGGGCATGCACTATGCCGCAGCCATATCACCCAACGGCCGCCTGCTGGCTGTGGCGGGTTATCCGGTGTCTTCTGAAGAGACCAACTATATTATCATTATAGATATTGAACAGGGTGTTCAGGTAGCTACAGCCAGGGGACACACCAATGTCATCAACGGAATGGGCTTCACAGCAGATGGTAAATTCCTGATCAGTGGTGGTGATGATGGGCTGATAAAAATATGGAATGTAAGCCGTTCAAAAACTTATGCCGAACACGCCACTATTGAAGTGGGATTGCCCGTTTACAGCCTTTCCGTCAGCCCGAAAACCAATGCCGTGGCTATAGCCACCGAAAGCCGGGACATCTGGTTGTATAATCTTTCCGGTATACAAACCAAAAAAACAGGCTTCCCCGTTGAAGTCCTGAAAGGGCACAAAGACCTGGTAAATAAAGTCAGCTTTTCGCCCAATGGAAAATACATCGGCTCCTGTTCATACAACAATGACCTGGCCCTCTGGAGTGCTGATGGCTCATTGGAATTTCTCTTTGATGAATTTGAAGTGCCTTTCAATGCCCTGGCTTTCTCGTATGATGATCGGGTATTTGTCGCCATGGACATCACTGGCAGGGGATATAGTTACTCCATTCCTACGGGCACATTGTATACCAAAGATTTTAAAGGGCATGACAATACGGTTTTTAGTGCGGCCTTTTCACCCAAATCAACGGAAGGAAACTACGTGATTGCCTCTGCAGGGGGCACACAAAATGAAATAC
>JAOUKJ010000749.1 GCA_029882675.1 Cyclobacteriaceae bacterium | reverse complement strand
GGTGACATGGGACAACAAATGGCATGGCGAAGCCAGCATACATGACACTTATTGGGAGGCCGAGATGGCCATTCCCTTCAGCACCCTGCGTTTTCAGGAAGGGGGTACGGAATGGCGTTTCAACGCTTACCGCAACGATACCCAGTTTAATGAATTGTCGAGCTGGGCCAACATACCCCGCAACCGGCTGATCATGGATCTGGCCTATATGGGAAAAGTGGTCTGGGAAGAACCCCCTGGAAATGCCGGAAGTAGCGTCTCACTCATCCCCTACACCATTGGCGGGGTGAGCAGGGATTATGAAGACCCTGCCAGCTCAAAACCCAAAACGACCGGAAATATAGGGCTGGATGCTAAAATAGGTATTACTTCCGGATTAAACCTTGACTTGACCGTCAATCCTGACTTCTCACAGGTAGAAGTGGATCGCCAGGTGACCAACCTCGACCGCTTTGAAATATTCTTCCCTGAAAAACGTCAGTTTTTCCTTGAAAATGCCGACCTGTTTAGCAGTTTCGGCCTGAGGCATGTCAATCCGTTTTTTTCCCGGCGCATAGGTGTGGCACGTGATACGGCCACAGGGCAAAATATCCAAAACCCCATTCATTACGGGGCGCGGTTAAGTGGCAAGATCAATGAAAACCTCCGCGTTGGCCTGCTCAACACCCAGACGGCCCGCGAAGTGGAAAACGGCCTGCCCTCCTTTAATTACACCGTCGCGGCCCTGCAACAAAAGGTATTCAATCGCTCAAACATCTCCTTTATCTTTGCCAATAAACAGGCTTTCAGGCCGCAGGAGAGTCTGGGCGATTTCAACACTTTTAATCGTGTGGCCGGGCTGGAATACCGCCTGGCTTCTGCCGACAACCGGTGGTCCGGCAAGGCCTTTTACCACCACGCTTTTCAGCCTGTACAACAGGAACACCCTTTTACACAAGGCCTGCAACTGGAATACCAGAAGCGCAGATACCGGGCGGAATGGGCCCACCTGCTCGTCGGCAATGGGTATAATGCTGAAATTGGATTTGTGCCTCGCAAGGATTACATGCTCCTAAGCCCCGAACTACAGGTGTTTTTCTTTCCCCGGGGAGGGGTTGTCAACACCCATAGCATCACGGCCGATACCCGCTTTTTTCTACAGATTGGACGTGATGGCAACCAGATCATTGCCCCCTGGGGCCTGTCTGAAAGGCAAACGCAGGTATCCTGGGAACTTCAGTTTATTGATAATGGCCGCGCAAACATTACCCTTACAGAAAATGACCTGACCCTGCTCAATGATTTTGACCCGACACGCCTGCAAGATGCAGGTGTATTCCTTGCTGCGGGAGATAAATACCATTATGTGGATATCAGCGCCTCGTATACTTCAGACTTTCGGAGAAAAATAAGCTTTACTGCCCGACCAGGTGGTGGGCAGTTTTATAATGGCTACCGCTACGGGCTGGCCGGGGCAGTCACCTGGCGGTTACAGCCCCTGGGATCTGTTGCGCTCAGCTGGGATTATAATCACGTTAACCTTGCAGACCCATTTGTCCCCGCTGATATTTTGCTTGTCGGCCCCCGTTTTGACTTCACCTTTAGCAAAGAATTATTCTTCACTACCTTTATCCAGTACAACAACCAACTCGACAACCTCAATGTCAATGCCCGGTTACAATGGCGTTTTGCCCCGGTCTCAGACTTTTTCATTGTCTATACCAACAACTTCCTGATGGATCCCTTCAGCCAGTTCAGTCAGTTTGGTGAAAGAAACCAGGCGCTGGTAGCTAAGCTGACGTATTGGTTGAATTTGTGATAGAGAACGACAAGAGATATGAGATATGAGATATGAGACAAAAGTCTCTGAAGTTCCCCCAGAAACTGCTTACCGCTATATTGCTCCGCAGGTACAGGACTGCCTACTGTTCACTGATAACTGATAACTGATAACTGTTCACTGTTCACTGTCAAGTCCCTTCTTCTTCCCGATCTCTTTCATCAGTTCAAAAGCACTTTCATAATCATTGGTGATATTGCCTTCCATAATGGCTTCCTTGAT
>JAOUKJ010000163.1 GCA_029882675.1 Cyclobacteriaceae bacterium | reverse complement strand
AAAATAAATAAGAAGACCAAAAAGAATGTCTACAAAGAATTGCTTAAATAGTTATTTGTTTACCCTATTCATTGTACTGGCAATATCCGGATGTGATTTAATCAGGATAAAAGAAACCGATGATGATAACCGCGTTCCTATTGCCCGCGCAAGAGATCAATATCTTTATGCCGAAGACATACAAAACCTGATCAGTGAAGAAATATCCGCCGAAGACAGTATTAAGAGAGTGAAGAATTATGTGGAGTCCTGGGCGAGAAAACAGTTGTTGATCAGTGAAGCCAGTACTATTATTGATTTTGATGAGGCTGAAATTGAACGTAAAATGCTGGATTACCGTTACAGCCTGATGGGATATGAGTATCAAAAGTACTACATTGATAAAAACCTAAACAAAGAAATTAGCGAGCAAGAGGTTCATGATTATTATGAAAACAACATCGATAATTTTGTACTCAAACAGAATATTATACGTGGAAAGTACATAAAAGTGCCCAAAGAGGCTCCCAGTACCCGGCGTATTAAGTCCCTGATAAATAGTAACAAAGCAGAGGATTTTGAGGAATTGAAATCATATTGCCTTAGCTTTGCAAGTGCTTATCAATTGTATGATTCCGTATGGATGGTATTTGAAGATGTTGTGAAATCTTCGCCTTTGGCTGAAATACCCAACAAGGTGCAGTTTTTGAAAACAAGAAAATATACGGAGAATACAGATGATGAGTTTTTATATTTTCTTAAAATTGAAGAATACCGAATATCTGATAATGTATCCCCTATCGAGTTTGTAAGGGAGCAGATCAAGAACATAATAATAAATAAACGCAAAGTAGAGCTGGCTAAAAAGCTTGAAGATGATGTTTATCAAAAAGCAAAAAATGAGAATGAGTTTGAGGTATATTAAATTTTTTATTGGCATAAGTGCCCTTATTATTTCCATAAGTGCTAAATCACAGGTGGTGGATGAGATCATTGCCAAGGTGGATAATAATATTATCATGAAGTCGGACCTGGAAAAGGCCTACCTCGATGCACTGGCCAATGGGGCCCGGCCTACTCCTGAACTCAAATGCTATATGCTGGCCGGTATGGTCAGAGAGAAGCTTATGGTGGCACGCTCCGAGGTCGATTCCGTGTCGGTATTGGATGCTGAAGTGGATATGGATCTCAATCGCAGAATTGAAATGATCCTGGCGCAGTATAACGGTTCCGAAGAATCCATCATACAATACTATGGAAAAACAATAGAAGACATCCGTTTAGAGTTACGCGATGTGGTGAAAGAACAAATGATTGTTGGGCGTATGCAGGACTTTATCACTAAGGATCTGACGGTGACTCCTTCAGAGGTAAAGCGGTTTTTCCGAAAAATAAACCCCGACAGCCTACCGTATTACGATATGCAGGTACAAGTAGCCCAGCTTATTAAAAACGTGGAACCGGGCAAGGAGGAAAAAGAAAAAGTAAGGGAACAACTCATTGAGCTCAGACGAAGGATTGTAAATGGTGAAGACTTTGCCGAACTGGCTGTTAAATTTTCGGAGGGGCCTACTGGTCCCGGAGGAGGTGATTTGGGATGGAGTAAAAGGAGCGCCATGGTACCTGAATATGAAGCCGGTGCTTTAGCTTTAAAGCCGGGTGAGATATCTATGCCGGTAGAATCAAAATTTGGATTCCACCTCATAAAACTTCACGCACGTAGAGGAAATGAATACCACTCAAGTCATATCCTGATACGCCCAAAGGCCAGTGAAGAAGATATTAATAAAACCAAAAACTTTGTCGACAGCCTGAGAACACTCATCATAAACGACAGCATTGAATTTGAAAAAGCAGCCAGGGAATTCTCCGATGATGAAATGACTTCAGGAAGTGGAGGTTATTTTCTGGATCAAAGTGGAGGAACACAGATTTCCATTCGGGAATTAGATGCTGAGATTTATTTTGCGATTGATTCTATGGAAGTGGGTACTATTTCGCACCCTACCATCTTTAAATCACATGAAGGCAAAGAAGCCGTGCGCGTTTTTTACTATAAAACATCAAAACCACCACACGTAGCGAATCTTAAGGATGACTGGCAAAAAATACAAGCGGCAGCCCTGATGGAGAAGAAAAATAATAAGCTGATCCAGTGGTTTGAAAGTATCAAGGGTGATGTGTTTATTGACATCGATGAAGCATATCACAACTGCAATATTGTAAACTAACCATGCTTATGGTGGACATAGAATAAAACCCACTAATTTTCCACGGAAAACATTAAACTATTCCAGGCGAAAAGTTATAATTGCAAATGATTAAATATGAAAATGACGTTCAGGCAGCAGATGCACTAAATGCTGCATATCATAAACTCAAAGCAGAAATATCCAAGGCCATTATTGGCCAGGATGAAGTGGTTCGCTTGTTGCTGACTACTATTTTTTGTCAGGGGCACTGCCTGCTGGTCGGTGTCCCCGGCCTGGCAAAAACGTTGCTTATTCATACCATCGCTGATGCCCTGGATCTTAATTTTAACCGCATCCAGTTTACACCTGATTTGATGCCCTCGGATATTCTGGGGGCAGAAACCCTCGACAAAGAACGTAATTTCAAATTTATTAAAGGCCCTATTTTCGCCAATATCATTTTGGCGGATGAAATAAACAGGACTCCTCCCAAAACCCAGGCTGCCCTGCTGGAAAGCATGCAGGAATATGCCGTGACCATTGCCGGAAAAAAATACGACCTTGAAAAGCCCTTTTTTGTTCTGGCTACACAGAATCCCATTGAACAGGAGGGTACTTATCCACTCCCGGAAGCCCAGTTGGACAGGTTTATGTTTATGGTCAAGTTGGATTACCCGTCATATAGCCAGGAAGTGGATATTGTGAAAATGACTACCTCAGAATTTTCCGGTAAGGCGGGCAATGTACTTCATGGTGATGAAATTAAATATTTCCAGAATCTGGTAAGGAAAGTACCGGTGTCCGACAATGTTGTAGAATATGCCGTAAAGCTGACCCACATGACACGTCCCGACTCCGACCAGGCTCCTTCTATCACAAAAGAATACCTGGACTGGGGCGCCGGGCCGCGTGCATCTCAGTTTCTGATTATGGGAGCCAAATGCAACGCCCTTCTTAACGGTAAATACTCCCCGGATATCGAAGACGTAGAGGCTGTGTCCATACCTGTTCTCCGGCACCGGCTGGTGCGGAATTTTAAGGCCGAGGCCGAAGGGGTAACCATCGATCAGATCATCGATGAGTTGACTAAAACCAGGCTTTAATCCTGGCATAAATCAATCTCAGTCATGTTTTGAAACTGGTCGAAAAGAAATGTCTTTCGCTTTAAAGCACGTTTTGCCTTTCTTCAAAGTCATTTCCTCTTCATTCAGCTACATTAAATTGTTATTTCACGACCTATAATTAACAGGCATTGTATTTTTGAGTCACTGAATTATTTTCCATGCGTCTCATCCATCACCCCATATTGTGCAACTACTACCTGACATACCGCTGCAATGCCCGGTGCGGGTTTTGTGATATATGGGAAAAACCATCCTCTTACGCATTGTTGGAACATGCACAGAAAAACTTCTCCGACTTGAAAAGGCTGGGTGTAAAAATCATTGATTTTACCGGGGGGGAGCCGCTCCTGCACCGACAAATCGAAGATTTTCTGCAGTTGGCCAAAGACTTTGGATTTATCACTACACTCACTACCAATGGATTGCTGTATCCCAAAAAGGCCCAAAAGTTAAAGGGACTGATAGATATGCTGCATTTTTCCCTTGATTCATCCGATAAAGAACAGCACGATACCATGCGGGGAGCAGCTTGTTTTGACAGCGTAATGAAGTCGATTGAAGTGGCTATAGCTTTGGGTGAACGTCCCGACATCCTCTTCACGGTATTTAATGACAATACCGATCAGATCAGTCAGGTATATGAAAAAATCGTCCTTCCTCATAAACTTGTGCTCATTCTCAATCCCGCCTTTGAATACAATGGCATAGGTGAAACGCCCAGTCAGGAACTGTTTACGGAATTGAGGAAATATGGAAGGAAAAAGAATGTATATCTCAATGAGGCCTTTATTACCTTACGGCAAAACGGTGGAAATGATTTAAAACACCCCGTATGCAAGGCGGCAAGTTCCTCTGTAGTTATATCCCCAGACAATAAACTCGTCATGCCCTGTTATCACCTGGGAATGGAGAGTTTTCCCATTGAAGACGCGTTGTATGACCTTTATCGTGCTGACAAAATAAAGCAGTTACGTTCCATGGAAGGCCGGTATCCCGAATGTCAGGGGTGCGCTATCAATTGCTACATGCAGCCTTCTTTTGCAGTAAACGTAAACCGCTATTTCTTCAAAGCACTCAAAAGCACATTAAAATATAACTGGATGAAAGGCACGTGGCGAAAATTAAAGTTATATTAAAATTATTGATCGTCTGTTTGGACAATTGAAAATTATTCTTCTTTTTTGTGCAACGTTCTTTTATACGTAATGACTTATCAAGAAAGGTGGAGGGATTAGGCCCTTTGAAACCTTGGCAACCGCTCCGGTTAATCCCGTAGAATGGTGCCAATTCCTACTTTGCAATAGCAAAGGGAGATGAGTGAGCAGAGATTTTAAAAAACTTTATATATAATCTCTCCTGACTTATCGGGAGAGATTTTTTATTTCTCCCGGAAAAGTATCACCAGAATTGATAAGCATTTTTTGATAACCTTAAAATGCTTAGAAATGAAAATGTTAACCATTCAATCCGAACCGAGGAAAAAAGGCCATAGTGCCGGGCATGACCAAAACATTGTGCCCAACGGACAGGTGCGCATCCAACAAAATGTTAATGACGACAACGCCCAAAAGCATCCGGGCCTGAGGAAATCAGACATTCTTTGTTTTGGAAAACAAGTGCACAACATACTGATCCTGGCCAGCTGGCTGGAAGAGAATCCTGAAGCTGAATTTGTCCGTTTTCATGGATTTTCTGATCATGCATGTCAGCAAAACAAAAGCATTGGTCTGTCCTTTTCCTTAAAGGAAAACACCATAGAAGCAGCCGCCAAATTAATCAGAAATACACGACAGTTTGATGAAACCGGAGCAAATACGTTGAAACACCTGGCTAGCACCTCTTATGCCGGTGTTCCTGCGTATGTCCGCCGTCGTGCAGGTGTCCGTGACTCTCACCTGTGGCTTACAGTAGATGAGTGCAACATCAACCAGTTACTCACTGACCTGGAAGTGGCTTTTGGTAGCTTTAAAAATGGCTACGTTTAAAAGGCATCGCCACCAACACTAATTTACCCGGCACTTACCGGTAATTTTCCGCCAGTTACCGGTAAGCCATGACCTCAAGGCTCATTATCCCGTATATTCAGGTAAACAAAACATCGTCATTATGCCTGAAGTATCTGATAAGAAAACGGGCCTGGCCATCGTCCTCATCGTCATTGGCTCGGTGCTCATGCTGGACAAACTACACCTCTTGTATTTGCCCTGGTATATTTTTTCCTGGCCATCACTGATCATCCTGTTTGGAGTGTTGCTCATAGCTTTTAAAAACCAGTGGGAGGCTGGAGTGCTTTTTATCACAGTAGGTACGGCCTTTTTGTTACCTAAGATATTCTATATCTCATTTCGGGATTTGTGGACTTACTGGCCGGTACTATTGATTGTCGTTGGTATCGTCATGCTAGTCAGGCATATGGAAGGACCAAAAAATTATCATAACAAAAACAACGATTAGCCATGGGAGCATTACAACACAACAAAAAGGCACTTTTCGCCATTATAATTATTTTTATTGGCACGGTATTACTGCTAGACAACCTGCGGGTTTTTGATCTCTACATACCTTATTACTTTTCAGAATGGTATGCTTTTCTGATCTATATCGGATTGTTTTTATTGCTCGGCCAGGACAAACGCGGCCCGGGAATCACGTTAATTGTTTTGGGTGCATTATTTATGGCCAGTGATTATTTTAATATCCATTTCTTCGACTTGTGGCCCGTTATTCTGATCGTTATTGGGGTGAGCATCCTCACACGGAAAAAAATAAGTCACAGTTTTCAGATGCATTCGGGTGAAAACAGATTGGATATTATTGATGTATTTTCCGTTTTCTCCGGGGCCAAACAATTGGTAGATTCCGTTGTGTTTAAAGGAGGTAAAATAACCACCATTTTTGGTGGAGCAGAAATCGACCTGAGAAAGGCCTCTCTGGCAGAAGGCACTCAAACCATTGAAATATTTTCACTGTTTGGTGGAAGCAGCATTATTGTTCCCCAAGACTGGAAGGTTACCGTCAATATTACCCCCATATTTGGGGGCTATTCTGATGAACGACTCAAAATGAGCAGTGTAGAAATTGCCGATCGTGAACTGGTAATTACCGGACTCGTACTCTTTGGGGGAGGAGAGGTTAAAAGTGTTTAATCAATAAGTGGTTTAATTCCCCGACCCTCTGGTTCGGAAAAAACAAAAACCTCCATTTGATACTTCGGGGCTCTGCCCCGGAGTAGTTCATTAAGTCACCTTTATGTGAGTCCTTTAGCACAGCGGGTGAAAAAGATATTTTTTGCCAGAAAACAGGCCTGAAGATGGTGAAATTTTTCGTAATTTTTGGGACGGAAGAGCTCATAAAACATGAAATACACTATGCCGGATCGGTCTAAATTAATTTATTATCTTATTCTTTGGATGACCGTGGCACTGGTTTATATGGCCACGGTTTTTCTTTATCTCGAATTGCCGGCAGGTGTGGCCCTGATAGAAGGCCTCATATTTGCGCTACCTCTTTTGTTTATTGGCATGCCCCTGTTTATTGCCATAGGATTTATGGACATGGGCATTAAGAACCTGACAGAAAAGGTGATTGCCAATGTGCTTACAGCCGGTGCAGGTGTGTTTGTTGTGACGTATCTCGCAAAAACAATTCACCTTAAAATTAATTTTCCGATAGACAATCAGGAAACACTTGAGCAAGTGCAGTCACTTCAGGTTACAGGTGCTTTGTTTATGCATCTTCTTCTGGCCCTGGTCTACTATCTACTTAAATACCAGGAGAGTATAGATGAAAAAAAGCGGACTGAAATGGAGCTAAAAAGGCTGTTGCAAGAAGCCGAACTCAATTTATTAAAATCTCAACTCAATCCTCATTTTATATTTAACAGCCTTAATTCCATCAGTTCATTAACAATTACCAATCCCGCTCTCGCACGTGAAATGGTCATCAAACTATCCGAATTTCTAAGGTTAAGTCTGAGTAAAAACAACAACGAGCCTGTATCCCTCGATGAAGAAATTGGGAATACGATGCTGTTTGTAGATATTGAAAAAGTGCGGTTTGGAAACCGATTAAATGTGGTTTATGAGGTGCAAAATCATGTAAAAAACTGTAAAGTCCCCAATATGGTTCTTCAACCACTCATGGAAAATGCCATAAAATACAGCATGTATGATACCCTCGATGATGTTAATATCAAACTTATTGCATGTCAAAAAAACGAACACGTAATCATCCGCCTGGAAAACCCTTATGATCCGTCCGAAAACTCATCGAAGGGCAAGGGTATTGGAATCCAAAATGTAAAAAGCAGATTATATTTATTGTACGGGTCACAGGCAGGATTAAATATCAAAAAAAATGACAGCAAATTTTCAATTGAAATAATCATTCCTTCATAGGGTATTTGTACGGATAACCGTTGACTTCCGGATGAATTATTGTTTGCTATGTTTTATTCATGTTGTAACAAATAATATTATAACAAAATATTATAACTATAATAATGTATTTTGTATTTTTGCCTTTACAGTGGTTACCATCTACAGCCCGGATCGAATTAACGAATAAGTCTGTAGTCCATGAAGAAACTGAAATCAAGCATATACAAAGGCATTGAATATATTCGCCTGAAGCATTTACCAGAACAACAGTTAAACCAGTTCCTCAGCTGGCTTGACACTGAAAGTATAATAACAATACAAGTAGACGGTGTATTGCAAAATGATTGTGTACAGTATGGGGACTATAGTTTTTGGTATGATTCTGTTTTCAGGGCCACTGCAAATGTCCAACAAATACAAAAAGTAAGGCCCAATGACAAATCATTTAAGCTTGCCTTTAATAAAGGTCAGTAGCAGGCTTTAATAAAAAAGTGGTTTAGTTCGCCGATCCTCAGGGTCGGAAAAAAACAAAAACCTCCA
>JAOUKJ010000748.1 GCA_029882675.1 Cyclobacteriaceae bacterium | reverse complement strand
GCCTAAGGGAGTTTTTATTGGGTTGGTTTGCCAGTTTACGATTATGCCTTTTATTGGTTTTGGACTTGCTAGTGTGTCGGGCTTGTCTCCGGAAATTGCAGCGGGTATAATATTAATTGGGGCAGCTCCCAGCGGACTTGCATCTAATGTTATGGCCTATCTTGCCAATGCCAATTTGGCACTTTCTGTAACTCTTACTGCCGTCGCAACATTATTGTCGCCCTTGATCACTCCCTTATTAATGGATTTATTGGCCGGGCAATTTATTGCAATTGACCCACTGGCCATGATGTGGAGTATAGTGAAGATGGTTATTATACCAATTATTGCCGGTTTGGTATTCAACCACTTTTTTCATGGAAAAGTGAAATGGTTAGACAAAGCCATGCCTATTTTATCGATGGCCTCCATAGCAGTGATTATTTCAATTATTACCGCTTCCGGAAGAGACAGCTTACTCAATGTTGGGCTGGTACTTGTGACTTTGGCTATTGCACATAATTTGTCGGGATATTTTTTAGGTTACTGGGGGTGCCGGCTTTTCAAGATGCCCGAAAAGGATTGCCGAACCATTGCACTTGAAGTGGGTATGCAAAATGGTGGTCTGGCCTCGGGAATTGCCCTTGAAATGGGCAAGGTATCAACGGTAGGATTGGCCCCTGCTATTTTTGGACCATGGATGAATATTTCGGGCTCTTCCATAGCCACCTGGTGGAGAGATAAACCTATACTTGAAAAGAATATTAAGTTGGAAAAAAAATAAAATTTTGATTTAAAAACTAAACCTATGAAAATGAAAGAATATATGCTGACTTTTTTTGGAATTGTCTGGATATTTTGTGGCTCCTTATGGGGACAAACCCTTTCGAAAGAAGAAATTGTGGGGTTCACTTCAGAGTGGACAGGCGAAAGGGATAATTATGGTCGTCCGCTGGTGCCTGATGATATTTTGCAAAGAATGAAAAATGTATCCATCGAAGAAGCCTGGAGTGTGCTCCGGGGAGAGGGTTACAATAATCAGTTTGAAGGGGGATGGCTCACTATTCATTCGGATAAAGTAATTGTTGGCAGGGTACTTACTGCTCAATATATGCCATTGCGCCCTGATATTTCAAACAGAATTCTGGAAAAAGGCAAGCAGCAAGGAAGAATTGGAAACAGTAACAGTTGGCCTATCGACATGCTACAAAAAGGAGATGTTTACGTGGCTGACGCTTTTAACAAAGGAATGGATGGAACCTTAATTGGTGATAATTTGGGCAACTCCATTTATGCGAAATCGGGAAATGGTGTAATTTTCAATGGTTCCTTACGAGATTTGGAAGGTTTGGAGCAGATTGAAGGCTTCAATGCGTATGTAAGGTCGTGGAATCCAACGTATTTAAAAGAGGTAATGCTAACAGGAATTAATGTACCCATAAATATTGGGCAAGTAACGGTTTTCCCCGGCGACGTAGTATTGGCCAAGCGGGAAGGAATCATATTTATACCTGCTCATTTAGCCGAAAGGGTAGTTATAACGGCAGAAATAGTGATGTTAAGAGATCGGTTTAGCGTGGAAAGGTTAAAAGCGGGAAAATATACCCCTGGACAAATTGACAGCAAATGGACAGATGCCATTGAAAAAGATTTTGGCAAATGGTTGGATGATCATAAATCGGAATTGCCTGTTTCGAAAGAAAAAATTCAGGAGTTTTTAAAAACAAGAACCTGGTAGCAAAAAAATATTATAGAATAGAAATTAAACAAAAAGCGTAATGAAAAATCAAAACACAGAACGAAGAACATTATTGAAAAAGGGATTTGCAATGGCGGCTACTTTTTTTGCCGGACTCGCCGGAGCCAAAACGATGGCCAACGATAAAGAAGAGGTTATAAAAAATGGAAATGTAGTTTATGATCAGGACGCTCCCTTGTTTTCTGGTCATACAACTCTTGGAAATATGGTATTTGTTGCCGGGAAAGGAGCGCATTTTGAGGGAGATATAAAAGCTCATACAGACCATGTGTTGAAAGAACTTGAAAAAGAATTGATTAAAGCAGG
>JAOUKJ010000747.1 GCA_029882675.1 Cyclobacteriaceae bacterium | reverse complement strand
AAAGGCCAAATTCCTAATGGGCGAACAACATACGATGAGTATTTCGATTATTACAGAAAACGGCATGCGCACTGGAAAATGTATGGCCTGTCCCTCCCTGATTCTGTTTTGCGGAAAATCTACTATTAAAATGCACTGCATGTGATTCCTGGCATTGATTCTTCTTTGTTTGACATTGCACTTGAGTAGTGTCAAGTCTCAAATAAAGTCTGATTTTTTTTAGCGCAGGCTAAACACACCCCTCCCCTGAAAAATATTTCAAAAAACCAGGTTTTGAGCAGTGCCTCCCCATAATGTGATTTACGCTTTATTTGGAAGGACGCATACCTTCAAAATTGAACGTTCCTCCCCCGCAACCTTATTTTATGGACGGACACCTCAGGGGTATTCAATTAGTGCGCTTTGATACCGGGATTAAACAACCTAAAAAAAGCATACATCAGTGTAAAAATCAACGCAAATGATACTGAAGCGTTTAAATTAAATACACCACTGCCATGAACGATTAATTGGAAGAAAAATCCCACAACAAGACTAACAATGAATACTAGCCCAAAGAAAACCACAAACGATCCGAAAAGTTTCAAATCACTCATAATTACCCATTTATAAGAATAACAATATTGAAGGAAAAAAAATTGGCTTATCGATAAAAAAAATGGCAGGAATGAGTACAAAAACGATGGCCTGATAAATACTTTCGCAGTTTTAATGCCCCCCTGCACGCAAAATATAGCTCATTTCCGGTAGTGCGCCACAAACCGCCTTAAAATCTCTTGTGGCACCTCAGCAATCACGTCTTTCGTTTTGGCAATCAGCGCATCAGCCTCCTCGGGCTCGAAATACCCGTGGTGCTTGTAGTAGCGGATACGGCCGGCAATGCCGTCTGCGTCCAGTTCTACGTGGAACTGGGTCGCATAAATGTTTTTCCCAAACCGAACCATTTGCACCGGACAGGCCTCAGAACCGGCCAGTAGCTCCCCTCCTGCCGGCACATACTGACAGGCCTCCTTATGTCCGCAAAAAGCCTTAAAAGCACCGGGCAACCCGGTCAACAGTGGATCTTGCTTCCCTTGTTCTGTCAACTGAACAGTTGTATAACCAACTTCCTCCGAATAGCGTTCTTTAGACACCCGTCCACCGGCGTACTTCACGACAGACCCCAATCCATAGCAAACACCCAGGTACGGAATGTCCTGTTCAAATATGGTTTGGTACAATACATCCAGTTCCTTTTCAAAGCGTTGCTGGAAGTCTGGTTTGTCTTTTACCGGATCACTAACATTAGAAGGTCCCCCTCCTACGATTATCCCTGCATATTTTTCAGGATCCAGGTCGGCAATACTTTCCTTTTCCATCCGCACCTGGTGGACATCGGAGGCCTTCAAGCGACCGTATTTCAGGAACGCTTCAAATTCACTGTCGGCCGCGCCGTCCAGGGACCGTAGTTGGAGGATGAGGAAGGGCTTCATGGTCAGAATTTGGACCGCACCAATTTGTGTAACACCTCCACCAGATGGTCGATTTCATCCGTTGTATTATAAAAAGCAGTTGATGCGCGTGCGATGCTTTCATAACCCATTCGTCGCACGGCAGGCTGCGCGCAGTGATGACCGACACGAATGGCGATACCTTCCCGGTCCAACTCCTTACTGATCATTTCGTTATCAATACCGTTGATCACAAATGACAACACACTCATCCTGTTTTTGGCGCCTCCAATAATTTTTAATCCCGGAACGGCCTTCAGTGCTTTGATCCCGTAGTCAGTCAGTTTATGCTCATACCTTTCAATGTTTTCCATACCAATGGCGCTGAGATAATCCAGGGCCGTCCCCAGCCCGATCGGACCTTCTACATTTGGTGTGCCGGCTTCAAATTTGACAGGAATGCCATTAAATTCTGTCTTTTCAAAAGTAACGTCCCTGATCATGGCCCCTCCACCCTGCCAGGGGGGCATATCCTGAAGTATCGAAGCTTTTCCATAAACTACACCTACTCCCATCGGGGCAAATATTTTATGACCTGAGAATACAAAAAAATCG
>JAOUKJ010000746.1 GCA_029882675.1 Cyclobacteriaceae bacterium | reverse complement strand
AAATTGAAAAAAATTACAGCGCCTGCCAACAGCCCCGGAAGGGTATAGATCAGGGCCTCCAACATCACCTTTCTGTAAATGGACCATCGTGTACAACCAAAAGAACGGCGTACGGCATATTCATCACGGCGGTTGAGTACGTACTGGTAAAATACGCCGAAAAGGGTGGCGCCAATGTATATTAGAAGGACTGTGATAAGGGCCGGAAAAATCTTTGTATAGTCCAAATACGTCTGAAATTGTTGTTCCATAATCGTTTCATAAGACCTGACCTGGGACAATGATACGTGTTCAATAGCTCCTATCTTTTTCACAGCAGAATTTAGCATTTCTATAAGCTCTTTTTTTGATATTTGTTCTTTGGTCCTGATATAAAGCTTTTCTCCTGTTATATACCATTTGTTTTTCAGGTGATGAATAAACATTATAGTTTCTATACGATCGTGTTCATCCAGAAAGGGAAAATCTTCAATGATACCAATAACCCTAACTTTTTTTTCCGGGTCTTCATCTGGAAAATGGCGTTGCCGGGTAATTACAAGGGGGGTAGCATTTTCATCAAATGAAATTTCTCTTTGTTCTGCAAAGGACCTGAAAACAATTGCCTGAGGAATTGGGCCTGACTTGTCTTCCATGTTGAAATTTCTTCCCTTCAGCAGTGGCAATCCAAAAAACTCAGTAAAATTGTTGCCTACGTTCATGACCAATATATCATCAAATTCCTCGATTTTACCCATACCCCACGACTTGTTTATCAGGGAAGCGTAGGAGTAGGTGAGCGCAGAAACTTGGGAATGATGCTGGACTTGTTCATAAAGTTGCTTTTTTAGAGAGATCAAAAGCAGGCTGTCATCTTTTGCCTCTTTTGACCAGGCAATTTCTACTTCATATACATTATCATAATTAATGCTAAATATTGGTCGAACAGACCCCACAAAAGACGACCAGGTAAAGTTTGTAATAAACGACAGAACCAGAAATGATAGTAAGATGGTGATAAAAACCGGGACGATCTTTTTCTTATTGCGTAAAATCTGAAAAACGGAATGGAAATTCATAATAGTCGGTATTAAGATGGTTTCATCGATAAATATTTGACTATACTCCCTTTGGCCAGCTTTAGAGAGGACAGGTAGCCTACTAAAGTACCCGTGAACAGAAAAGCAAAAAGACAAGTTACAAATACCCTCCAGGCAAAAACATCCCGGATAATAATCGCATAATCAACAACCAATATGTACTTCCAAAAGATAAGCGAAAACAACATGGCCAGAAATCCGGACAATAACGTCATCAACATACTCTCCACGATGAATTGGTTAGTGATGTGTCCAGCATGCGCCCCAAATGATTTGCGGACACCTAACTCCTCTACACGTCCAATTATTAAACCTCTAAACAGGTTGATCATGCAAGTAGTGGGGAGCAAAAGCAAAAGAATTACGAATGGAACAAACAGCTTTGGTTCAAGCAAATCTTCCAGACTATAAAGGTCAGCATAAGTATATAAATAGTCACGCGGATTTAGCCTTACTTCCACCTGGTCGAAATGTGTTGATATTTTTGTTCTCACCTTTTCCAGGCCCTGACTGAAACCCGATTTTTCGTGGTCCTCCAATACATAAGCAATATTTTGGAAAGCACCACTTTCCTTAAAATCGGTCAGGACGAAAATATCCCATCTAACGAACAAGCTCCATGGACCAACAGGTTCTACCACACCTGAAATCCGATATATTTTTTCACTTCCAAAGGTCTTGCCAGTACATTCAACAGTCCCGTATATCGTTTCGGCTACTTTACTTGAAATGACAACAGGTATGCCCGCATCTGTGGATGTCATTCCCCTATAATCTTGTCCTGACAGAAAATTAAAATCGAAAAAACTGAAAAAATTCTCATCTGTTTTCAGCCCATTAAATCCATGCTTGATATAATCTTTTTGTAATTCAATATCTGAATAGCCCCATAATGAAAAAACCGTATATTGATCAACGCCTATAGCACTCAAATCGAAGGGGGTACCTGCTTGAGTAAGTGTCTCCT
>JAOUKJ010000162.1 GCA_029882675.1 Cyclobacteriaceae bacterium | reverse complement strand
GCGCACGGTGCTGTTGCCCCCTGGGAAATGGTACGACTTTTATACAGGGGCATACGTGGGTGAAAAAGAGGCTATTGCGATCAGTCCGGAATTAAGCAGGATCCCCCTTTATGTACGGGACGGGGGCATTATCCCCATGACTACGGCCCAGCGGCAAATGCCCGTGCCGGGAGAGATCATTCCATTGGTAGTGAGGCATTATGGTCGGAAAGAGGGTGTTTTTCAGCTTTATGATGATAATGGGGTGGACTTTAACTATGAACAGGGTGAAAGGTCATGGACGACATTGCTTGTTGAACGCGCTGAAAATAAGTTGAAAGGAAGTCATAAAACAGACAATAAAGAAGCCTTTTTTTATGAAAAAAAGGTTGAGTGGAAGTTTATGACTGGAAAATAATAAGTAGTTCCTTAAATCCGCAGGCGGCTTTAAGGAACAATTAATAACATTTTAAATATAACTGAATAGGCCTTTTTTAATCAAAAAGTGGTTTAATTCCCCGACCCTCTGGGTCGGAAAAAAACAAAAATCTCCATTTGATACTTCGGGGCTCTGCCCCGGAGTAGTTCATTGCCTAAAATGCACTTGCGGATTATAGGTAGTTAGTAAGCCAGTATCGTGACCTGCACTCCTTTAGCTAAATACTGCTTTCGGGCTATTCTTTTTCCTCCGGTTCACGTTTTTCCACCAGTTGTCCGTTTTTATACGACCACAGTTCAATCAATTTGCCCGTTTCATCATAGATATTCCAAAGGCCGGATTCCTTGTTATTGACAAACTGTCCTTCTTTGATAACCTTTCCATTAGGGGCATATTCCCTGTATTCGCCCTGTTTTTTGTTGAGAATATATTCGGTTTCGTGCTTTTTTTCTTCAGTGGTGTAGAATGCAATGACGGTTCCGCTAATGGCTCCAAGCTTATAGGGTATTTCTGTTGTTTTGTTGCCCAGGGAGTCATACTCGGTTCGGAGGCCGCTTTTCCTTCCTTTTTCATAACTTTCTGAGGCCATGACGGCACCGTTGGGATAGTAATAAGTCCATTTGCCGGAGGGAGTGCCATTATTTAGTTCTTTTTCTAATGTTTTATATCCTTCCCAGTGAAATTCCGTCACGGTGTTTTCATTGTTTTTTCGAATAAACTCCTGGGTTTTTATTTTACCATTGTCGTAGAAAATCTGATTTTGCCCCATTTTCTGATCATCTTCGTAGTTGAATTTATGGCGGGGGCGTCCATCTGCAAAATATGCCAGATTGGGACCGTTTTTATGGCCGTTTTTATAGTGGGCTTCAAGCAGGAGGTTTCCTTCAATATCATATTCTTTATAAATACCACTTTTCATCCCGGCTTCATTTTCCGAGGCTGTTTCCAGGTTGCCATTGGGGAAATAGGTTCTTTGAAATCCATTAAGAATGCCTTCTTTATAATTACCAATTGTACGGAGTGTGGCATCTTCATAGAAAGTTTTGGTAATGCCTGTTTGTTGGCCGTCCTGATAAATAATTTCCCGTCGGTGGATTCCGGTAGGGTAATATTCAATGACCAGCCCTTCGGGTAATCCTTTTATAAAAAAACCTTCAGTGCGCAGGCTGCCATCCGGGTAATAGGTTTTTACGGAATCAGCCAGTTTGTCTTTTATAAAGGCGGCTGTTTGGATCGTGCGGCCCTGATCGTCATAGACCTTTACGGGCCCTTCTTTTTCTCCGTCCCGGTAGTTGATCACCCGTTGTACCTGACCATTATCATAGTACTCCTCAAAAGGGCCGTCCCGGTAGCCGTCTTTGTATTGGCCACGCATCGCGAGGGCACCATTGGGGTAGTAACGCTGGTATTTTCCAATGATGACTTCGGGTTCATCTCTTTTTACGAAATAAACCTCTTTGATCAACTCTTTTTCGTCCGGATCGTAATAGGTTTTTACTTCTACCTGTGCAATGGCAGCATAGAAAAAACAAAAGGCCATTAAGGTGATGATATATTTCATAGTTACAAGATTAAGCCATTAATGATAATACATAATTACAGGAAAATCAAAAGTGCCTTCGATAAAATGCCGGCAGATCATCCTGAGGTTAAATTAAACTCGTTTAATCACCATGGCTGAAGCACCACCACCACCATTGCAAATCCCAGCGACTCCAATGGTTGCATTGTTTTGCTCCAGCACATTTAATAATGTTGTAACAATTCTCGCGCCAGAAGCGCCAAGGGGGTGACCCAGTGCCACGGCTCCTCCATTGACATTCACCCTTTCCGGATCCAATCCCAGTTCAATGTTGTTGGCCAGGGCCACCGCAGAAAAGGCCTCATTGATCTCAAAATACGCTACCTCTTTCAGGGGTATGCCTGCTCTTTTCAGGGCCAGTGGGATGGCCAGTGCCGGTGCGGTGGTGAACCACATGGGATCACGGGCAGCATCGGCAAAGGCAATGATCTCCGCCAGTGGGGTAAATCCTTCTTTTTCCGCTTTTTCCATATTCATAAGTACGAGGGCACAGGCTCCGTCATTGATCGTCGAGGCATTGGCGGCAGTGACCGTGCCATCTTTGTTGAAAACCGGCCGGAGTGCGGGTAATTTTTCAAACTGCACTTTTTTGTACTCCTCATCCTCCACTATGATCAAGGGGTCTCCTTTTCGTTGAGGCACTGAGACGGAGACAACTTCATTATTAAACTTCCCGTCTTTCCAGGCGGCCGCTGCACGTTTGTATGAGCTGATCGCATATTCGTCTTGATGTTCACGGCTGATGTTCATTTCTTTGGCAGTATGGTCAGCACAGTTTCCCATGGCACAGGAGTTGTAGGCTTCCCACAGGCCATCATGCATCAGTCCGTCAACCAGTGTCCCGTTGCCATACCCATACCCATAGCGTGCCTTGGGCAGGTAATAGGGGATGTTGGTCATGCTCTCCATGCCCCCGGCAACAACGACATCGTTATGTCCCAGCATGATGGATTGTGCCCCCAGTGCGATGGCCTTCATGCCTGAGGCACATACTTTGTTAATGGTAGTGCAGGGCACATTATGCCCTATGCCTGCCCCCAGTGCTGCCTGCCGGGCAGGAGCCTGCCCGAGGCCAGCGGCGATGACATTGCCCATAAAGACTTCATCAATGAGCGAAACAGCGATGCCAGCAGCGTCAACAGCCCCTTTTATAGCAGTCTTGCCAAGATCAATTGCTGTAAGACTTGAAAAGGCACCGCCAAAGCTTCCTATTGGTGTGCGTTTGGCTGACACAATGCATACTTTGTTCATGGTAGTGATTTTATGTGCGGATGTTTATCATGTAAAAATATAAATTCAGCATACCACCTTCAAATCCTTTGGAAAAAAATAAAGGTGTATGATAAAAATAATGGTGCTGCGAGTTGATTTTGAAGCTGAAAATTTAAAATTTGTCAAATAAATCAAAAAGAGAAAGAGAATGGGACAATTGGACAACTTATTTATCGAGCTCAAAAAGGTTGAACCTAAAGAAATCATGAAGGGCTTTCATGGGCGTATGCTCCATACTGACAATATGACGTTGGTGTATTGGGAGATTGATGAAGGGAGCATTCTTCCGGAGCATTCCCATGTTCATGAACAGGTTGTAAATATGCTCGAAGGGCAGTTTGAGCTTGTTGTTGATGGTAATTCTCAGGTATATGAGCCCGGGGTGGTGTGCATGATTCCTTCCTATGCCCGGCATTCAGGGCATGCGGTTACTGCTTGTAAAATACTGGATGTTTTTCATCCTGTGCGTAAAGATTATAAACTATTGGACGGAAACGATTAGAAATGAACCTTCAACTACACGGAAAAAGAGCCCTCGTTTGTGGCTCATCACAGGGGCTGGGACTGGCCAGTGCCATTGAATTAAGCCAGCTGGGCGCTGAAGTGACGCTGGTGTCGCGTAATGCGGAAAAATTACAACAAGCCCTGAGCAAACTCAATGCCGTTGACTCAAAGGGTCACGATTATGTGGTGGCCGATTTTTCTCAGCCCACAGAAGCACTTGATATTTTGGGTGGAAAAATAAAGGAAAAGGAAGGGTACCATGTGCTGATAAATAATGCCGGAGGACCACCGGCAGGCAATGTGATGGGGCTGGAAGTGGAAGACTATCAACAGGGTTTTGATATGCATTTTCATATGGTGCACGAGCTTTCAAAGATGATGGTGCCTGGGATGAAAGCAGCTGGATTTGGGCGTATTGTTAATATTTTATCTGTTTCTGTAAAGCAGCCCATTGATGAGTTGCCGGTATCCAATATGATCAGGGCTGGTATCGCCAACTGGGCCAAGACCCTGTCTAATGAAATAAGCAAATATGGCATTACCGTAAACAACGTACTGCCGGGGATGACTGAGACGGAACGGCTGGATTACCTGTTTGAAAAACGTGCGGAGATGGCCGGAACCAGTGTGGAAGAAATTAAAAAACGGCTGTCGGCTTCCGTGCCCGCCGGAAGGTTGGGCAGACCGGAGGAGCTGGGGGCTGTGGTGGCATTCCTGTGCAGCCCGGCGGCGGCATATGTCACTGGTATCTGTGTGCCAGTGGATGGTGGTTCAACACGGATAGCTTTTTAGGAAAATTTTATAAAAAGTCTTTCAAAAGAAGATATGGTGCATTTGTTTGACTGATATTTTTTTTGAATAAAGGAGCCAATTGACAACAGAATAGTAAAACAGAGGTGGTCTGGATTTGCTCCGCGCCAATTAACCCGCTATTTTTGCACCCCGATATCAATAATAAATACTGAATAGCATGTTTGATAATTTAAGTCTGAAGATCGATAAGGCCATCAAAAACCTGAAAGGACAGGGTTCCATCAGTGAAATCAACGTGGCCAGCACGGTAAAAGAAATACGCAGAGCGCTGGTCGATGCCGATGTGAATTTTAAGGTGGCCAAAGATGTGACCGATGAGATCAGGCAAAAGGCGCTGGGGCAGAATGTGCTGACGGCCGTGTCGCCCGGGCAGTTGCTCACCAAGATCACCAACGATGAGTTGACCCGATTGATGGGTGGACAAAATGAAGATATCAAACTGACAGGGAGCCCTGCTGTGGTGTTGATTTCCGGATTGCAAGGTTCTGGTAAAACAACTTTTTCAGGTAAATTTGCGCGTTATCTTAAATCACAGGGTAAACAGGTGATGTTGGCCGCTTGCGATATCTACCGCCCGGCGGCCATTGACCAGCTAAAGGTGATCGGTGAACAGGTAGGGGTGGAAGTTTATGCTGAGCCTGAAAATAAGGATGCCGTGAAGATTGCAAAAGCCGCGGTCAAGGCTGCTAAAGATCAGGGAAAGAGTGTTCTGATTATAGATACAGCGGGACGTCTGGCTGTTGATGAGGAGATGATGAACGAGATTGCCAACCTGAAGAAAACGCTTAATCCTTCAGAGACGCTGTTTGTTGTGGATAGTATGACCGGTCAGGATGCGGTGAATACGGCCAAGACCTTTAACGAACGACTGGATTTTGACGGCGTAGTTCTTACCAAGCTCGATGGTGATACACGAGGTGGTGCGGCACTTTCGATCAGGCAGGTGGTGGATAAACCCATCAAATTTATCTCTACCGGGGAAAAAATGGACGCACTGGAGCGCTTTCACCCCGACAGGATGGCCAACAGGATACTGGGTATGGGTGATGTGGTCTCTCTCGTGGAGCGGGCACAACAGGCCTATGATGAAGAAGAAGCACGTATTCTGAGTAAAAAAATACGTAAAAACCAGTTCGACTTCAACGACTTCCTCAGTCAGTTGCAGCAGATCAAAAAAATGGGTAACCTGAAAGATCTTGTGGGTATGATTCCCGGTGTAGGTAAAATGGTAAAAGATATGGATATTGATGATGACTCACTTAAACCCATCGAGGCCATTATTCGCTCAATGACAGTGGGTGAAAGGGAAAGCCCTGAAATACTAAATGGGTCACGTAAAAAACGTATCGCCACAGGTAGCGGCACAACGGTTACAGAAGTCAATAATCTTCTCAAACAATTTGGTGATATGAAGAAGATGATGAAAATGATGAACAAAGGGGGAGGAAAACGGGCCCTCAGCGCCATGAATCCTTTTGGAAGGTAGCGGAGCCGTGAAAGGTAAGACGCTCTCCCATTAAAAAAGACTTCCTCACAGTAACTTAAAAACTACGATCTTCCTTTGGAAAGGTAATAATCCCTTTGATTAAATCCCTGTGAAGAAGCCAGTATTGAATTTATGGAGGGCCGAAATTTACTCTGTAAGCTCTACAATCATTTCTATTTCAATCGGAATATTCCCGGGTAATGAAGCCATACCTACCGCTGCCCGGGCGTGTTTTCCTTTTTCCCCAAAAACTTCTACCATCAGGTCTGAACAGCCGTTAACGACTTTGGGTTGCTCATAAAAATCAGGCGAGGAATTGACCATTCCAAGCACTTTTACGATTTGTTTTACCCGCGACCAATCTCCATCTACCGCATGATGCAATGTGGAAAGCATACACAGGCCGGTGAGACGCGCAGCCTCGTAACCCTCTTCGATGGTCAGGTCACTGCCCACCTTGCCGGGCTTTCCCTCTTCACAGGCGCCATGTCCGGAGAGGAAGAGGAGGTTGCCTGTTTTTACATATTTTACATAGTTGGCCACTGGAGCGCTCATTTCTGGTAATTCCACACCCATGTCGCGCAGGCGTTTTGCTGGCCCGTCATCTTGTGTCTGGGTTTTGGCCTGACAGGAGACAAAGTACAGTATAAGGGTAAAAAGTACTGCAGTATTAAAAAGGGCTAAAAGATTTTGGCTGGTTTTCATATTGAGGTTTTTATTGCAATGTAGGGGAGTTTGTCGAATTCTGAAAGTGGGCAACTCTCAATTTTAGAGAAGTTGTGCACAATAGAGCTCAATCAAAACTTCTTAGAATCAAGGGTATCCATGATTTCCTGAGAAATATATTGATTGCGCAATATTTGTAGTTTGTTCCACATGAAATATAAATTTAATATATGTTTTGAGTCTTTACTTTAGAAAAAAATCTTGTGACCTTTAAAATAAGTTCTTCCCCCTCAAACCCGCCCTTTCACGAGTAAAAAAGCATAGACCAGGGCCAGCACAAAACCATCCACTATGAGCTCAGTGCCATGCACTATGCGGATGTATGGGGAATACCAAATGGCTGAGCCCAACGCCAACACTACGTCTTTGAAAAAAAGCAGCAAGCCAAACCACAGTATGAACCTTTTCCAATCCTCACGCCATAAGGCAATAAAGGGCAATGAAAACAACAGAATAAGGCCGCCCCGGAATATTTGCAGCGAAATGATAACGGACATGTCCGGCAACTGCAGGCCAAAAGTATGGTTTTGATAATAAGGCATCACCAGTGGGGCAATCAATGCGCCGAAGGTCAGGTAAATGACTGGGAAAGCAAGCCATGCTCCGGTAAGGCGCAATACCAACTCCGGCGTTGAAAATGTGCTTTTCCAGTTAGAGACGCGGTTTTTGAAACGCACTGTTTCACCGTGTGTGCGAAAAAGGAGTGAGAGCAGAAAACCCACCAGCATGCTTTCAAACAGGGCCGTAACCATTGATTGTGGCAGTGATACCATATCGGTAAAAAAGGCTCCTTCCAGGGCATTCATCATATCGATGAGCACATAGTTAAAGGCAAGGCCAAGCAATAAAGTTTCATTTCGACACAACCGGATGCGCATAAAAAAAAGGCCACTAAAGGTGTAAAGAACAGATCCTGTTATGACCCTGACGAACAAAAAAGAAATGATGTCAACACCCTCGGGCAATGCCGGATCCCCCAGGCCACCAAGCAGGGCCACCGCACCGCCAATACCCTGACCAATCAGTGCCGCCAGCGCAATAAGCAAACCTTTGGGCCAGCTCCTGATGATGTCTGTAACGATGTTGCGTTTTACAATGAGGTCGTCAATCGAGGGCATAAAGTATTGGGTTTGTGTAAATTTAGTATTTATCCGTAATAATGTTCGCATCACCGGTTGTGAGACTTTCATATAAAGCCTGAATTGGCTAGCTTTGATGAGAGGTCTCAATCAAATAAAGTATACACTTGATACCATAAACAGGTGGATGGTGAAAAGTAAGATTGCCCGCAAGTATGAATGTTTATTTACAAAAAGATGACGATGTATGAAAAAGCGTTTTTTGGGAAAAACAGGCTTTGAAATAACAGGAATGGCCCTGGGAACCTGGCAGGTGGGAGGGAAGTGGGGCGAGGATTTTAGCCACCGC
>JAOUKJ010000744.1 GCA_029882675.1 Cyclobacteriaceae bacterium | reverse complement strand
CCTTCAAGCCTGGAAATACCTTTGTTTGATCAATACCTCAGCGTAAATTAAGGAAATCATGGAACAGAACACTTTATACCCCATCTTCCTGAAGCTTGACCAGATCACTACACTGATTATAGGCGGCGGGAAAGCCGCCTCAGAGAAGCTGACCTTCATGTTGAAAAACAGTCCGAATGCTAACGTACGATTGGTATCCCCGGTGCTTAACAAAGGAATAGAAGAACTCGTTGCAAATCGACCGGATATTGAGCTAATAAGGGATGAGTATCAGACCACACACCTCAATGGTGTGGGGTTGGTCATTGCTGCCACAGACAGCCGGGAAGTCAACCACCGTATTTATACGGAAGCCAAAGCCCACAATATACTGGTAAATACGGCAGATACCCCGGAATTGTGTCAGTTTTACCTGGGTGGCATCGTCACCAAAGGCAACCTGAAAATAGGCATCAGTACCAATGGAAAGGCACCGGTGCTGGCCAAACGGTTGCGGGAATTCTTTGAGCAAAGCCTACCGGATTCGCTCAACGACCTGATTTCCAATCTGGATCACATCCGTAAAAAGTTACATCCGGATCTTGCTACCCGCACAGCGGCGTTGAATTCCCTCACAAAAGACCTGGCAAAACAACCTTAAGGCATTTTTCAATTTCTAAATGGCAACATGATGAACACAGAGACATTATCTACCGAATATAAAACACTAACTCCTGAAGCACGACTGGAACGGTTTTTTCAGGACTTCGCAGACGCCCGGATATTTGTATCCACGTCACTGGGCACTTCATCGGCAATTTTACTCCATATGTTGAATAAAATAAATCCCAATCAGGACGTTTATTTTATCGATACGGGATATCACTTTCCTGAAACGCTTCAGTATAAGCAGGACCTGGAAAATCTGCTGAACAGCAGTATCAAGACCATCAAGCCCCGGGACGAATATCATAAACCCACCCAAAACAACTTCCTGTGGCAGGTGGATCCGGATTTTTGCTGCCTGGCCAATAAAGTAATGCCCCTACAGGAGACCTTGAAAAACTATGATGTATGGATTTCGGGACTCATGGCCCACCAGAATGAAAACCGCAAGTCCAAAGGCCTTTTTGAGCAAAGTAATGTACTGAAATTCTACCCCATCCTTGACTTCCCAAAAGATGAGGCTGATATTTATTTTCAGACCAACAAACTACCCACCCATCCGCTGAAGAGCAAAGGGTATGGATCGACAGGCTGCTTTCATTGTACATTAAAAGGCAATGGTCGGGAAGGGCGCTGGAAAGGCAAGGTCAAAACCGAATGTGGCTTGCATATTTCCTAGCCCTCTTTACATACTACCTGATATAAGGAAAAAGCCATGATTCGATAATCGATCATGGCTTTTTTTTTCTTTTCATAAAACCTCTCTTTCCCTTATTTGTATAACCACGGCAGAGGGCTTATCTTTCTGACCAAATAAACGACTATGAAAACCAAAACCCATGTTTTTATCGTGGCCATTATACTATTGGCTGCTTGTACCGGTGATAAAAAGCCGGACATTTCCCTGGATCAGTTTCAACTTGCTGAAGGCTTTGAAATGGAGTTGTTTGCAGCCGAGCCACTGGTCAGTGACCCTGTGGATATGGAAATAGATGAAAACGGGAATATGTATGTTGTGGAAATGCACGGTTATCCGCTTGAAGTACAAGGATCGGGGGTAGTGAAACAACTCATCGACACCAATGGTGATGGACTTCCTGATGAAAGCCGGGTCTTTGCCGATGGTCTGATCCTGCCCACGTCCATCATGCGGTGGAAAAAAGGATTTCTGGTGACCGATGCCCCGGATCTCCTCTACCTGGAAGACACCGATGGAGATGGTAAGGCCGATATTAAAGAGGTGGTGCTTACCGGCTTTGCCTTGTCCAATCCCCAGCACAACGTCAACTCTCCGGTATATGGTCTCGACAACTGGATCTATCTGGCCCACGAAAACTCTGTCCATACCGTGCAGTTCGACAGTATTTTTGGCGATAAGGGTGAAACCATACGTTTTCCCGGGTCTGA
>JAOUKJ010000745.1 GCA_029882675.1 Cyclobacteriaceae bacterium | reverse complement strand
ATCTATATTAACTCGGTACTGGAAAGTAAAGGGCTGGTCAATGGCATTGATTTCGAGAAAATCACTGGGGCCAGAAAACTTGCGCCCAATGAGTTTACTTTCAACTCCGAACTCGGTTATATCAGCCTGTTCAGGCGACTGCAAAATGATGAAGTCCTGGCCGTATCTTTCGAATATACTTACAATGGCAAAAGCTATAAAGTGGGTGAACTATCAGAAGATTACTCCAGCAGACCGGAAAACGAAGCTATTTTTCTGAAATTACTCAGGCCTCGCAAAATTAATATTCGTGATGACAGGGGATTAAAAATACCCAGCTGGGATCTGATGATGAAGAACATTTACAACCTTAATTCTTCCAATATCTCAAGAGATGGGTTTCAACTGCGTATCATTTATCGCGATGACCGCACAGGAATTGACAATCCCCAGCTCCAGGAAGGTGTCGTGGCCCGTACCCGCCAACTGATAGAAATATTTGGGTTGGATAATCTCAACCCCAATAATGACCCTCAGCGCGACGGTAATTTCGATTTCGTTGAAAACATAACCATCAATACCCAAAACGGACTGATCATTTTTCCTTACCTGCAGCCATTCAATACACCCTTACGACAGGTCTTTAAAGGCGATCCGAATGAAGATATCCTGATAGAAAAATATGTTTTTGACACACTCTACAACACCACAAAGGCCGATGCAGAACTCGATGCCAACAAAAACAAGTTTTTTATCGTAGGCCGTCTTCAGGCCGGATCATCCTCAGAGATTGTCATACCTGTATTTAACCTGGCCGAAAACTCGGTAAAAGTTTTTGCCGGAGGATCGCCTTTGAGGGAGGGTATTGATTACCATGTCGATTATAACTTCGGCAAGATCAATATCATTAATCAGGGGGTACTCAATTCGGGAAAAAAAATAAGCATTTCGTATGAAAAAGAAGATGTCTTCAGCTTTCAGACACGTACATTACTGGGTACCCGGTTTGATTATTCTCCGGCACCTGATATTAACCTGGGGGCCACTGTTCTTCACCTGAACGAACGACCACTCATCACGCGGATAGGGATAGGCAATGAACCTGCCCGAAATACAAAATACGGATTTGACATCAATATGAGAAAGGACTCCCGCCTGCTTACCAAAGCGCTGGACTTTCTACCCCTGATACAAACCAAGGAAAATTCAACGATCAATTTCAGCGCAGAATTTGCCCAATTATTGCCTGGTACTTCCAATAAAATCAACGGAGAGGGCACCTCTTATTTAGATGATTTTGAAAATGCAGCCATTCCAATTTCAATGGGAAACCCAGTGAGCTGGAAGCTGGCAGCGGTACCGCAAACAGAAGATTTCAGGCATGACCTTTCCGGCGGTGCATTAAACAGTTTGTTGGCCGGATATAAAAGGGCTAAAATGGCCTGGTACCAAATAGACAACCTGTTTTACCGGAAAGGAGGAAGAAATAAACCGGAAAACATCAGCGTGGATGACCTCAATAATCATTATGTCAGGCCCATCAGCCCTCAGGAAATATTCCCCAATAAAGACGAGACCATTCTCAATACAAATGAACCTGTCTTTGACCTGGCTTTTTATCCCGCAGAAAGGGGGCCTTATAACTTCAATCCTAACCTGAATACCGATGGTACGCTGATTCAACCCGGATCAACCTGGGGGGGGATTACTGCGCCGATCAGGTCAGAGGTGGATTTTGACAAGTCAAACATTGAGTATATTGAATTTTGGATGCTTGACCCTTTCATTGATACTGAAAACGGCAATATCAATGATGGTGTCAACACACCAAAGCCCAACACCACCGGGGGTAACTTATACTTTAATTTGGGAAGTATAAGCGAAGATGTGATCAAAGATGGAAAGCACGGATTTGAAAACGGTCTTCCGGCTGATGGCTCACTGGAAAAAGTCGACCTGTCAAGCCCATGGGGCAATGTCACGACCGAACAATACCTGACAAATGCCTTCGCCAATTCGGAAGAAGCCCGTAAAAACCAGGATGTAGGGCTCGACGGACTGGATCTACAGAAG
>JAOUKJ010000161.1 GCA_029882675.1 Cyclobacteriaceae bacterium | reverse complement strand
CGGACAAAAAAAAGACACTCATGGCACGGGTGTTTATTGATGCCTCTTATGAAGGGGATGTAATGGCCCGGGCCGGCATAACCTATGTAGTAGGGAGGGAGGCCAATGCCAAATATGATGAAACTTTTAATGGCGTTCAGCTTCGGCAAAAGCACCAGTTTCCTGACGGTATTGATCCTTATATGATTAAAGGTGATCCATCCAGTGGCCTGTTATGGGGGATTAGTGACGAAGCGCTGGCCGCTGAAGGGACAGGTGACAACAAGCTACAAGCTTATAATTTCCGCATCTGCCTGACCAATGTGGAGGAAAACCGGCTGGACATTACCCGACCTGATGATTATGACTCCACCCGGTATGCGTTGTTACTCCGATTGTTTGAGGCCACGCCGGAAAAGCGACGCCTGAATGATTACTTCATTTTGAGCAATATGCCCAATGGCAAAACGGACATCAACAACCGGGGGGCTTTTTCCACGGACATGATCGGGATGAACTACAATTATCCGGAGGGCAGTTATGAGGAGCGGGAGAAGATCATTAAGGCACATGAAGACTACACCAAAGGGTTATTGTATTTCTACAAGACAGACCCCCGCGTGCCGGAAGAAATGCGTGAAGAGATGCAACAGTGGGGGTATCCGGTTGATGAATACCCTGACAACAATCATTGGACACCTCAGCTTTATCTCCGGGAAGTGCGCCGTATGACAGGCGAATATGTCATGACTCAGCACCATTGTCAGGGCAGGGAAATGGTAGAAGATGGCGTTGCCATGGCGGCCTATACCATGGACTCACACAATTGCCAGCGCATCGTGGTGGAAAAAGAGGGTATGTCTATGGTGAAAAATGAGGGAAATGTAGAAATAGGGGGCTTTGGACCATACCCCATTTCGTACCGTTCAATCATACCCAAAGCTGTGGAATGTAAAAATTTGTTGGTGCCCGTATGCCTTTCGGCCAGTCATATTGCCTACGGATCTATACGTATGGAACCCGTGTTTATGGCGCTGGGGCAGGTGGCTGCACTGGCAGCAGGGCAGGTAATAGAGACCGGTAAAGATGTTCAGCAAATAGATGTGGGTATACTGCAAAAGGAGCTCCGAACAAACCCCCTTTCTGATGGCTCATCGCCGGACATATTTATAGATAATACGAGCGAAGGAGTAACTGTAGAAGGTGACTGGCAGACGATAAACAGAGACGCGTATGGGCCTGATGCTCTGGTGTTTGAAGGGAGTGGCGGTGCCTATGTCCGGTTTGCTCCTCAAGAAAAGGTTGAGGGCAATTACGAAGTATTCGTATATTTTGCCCATGTGGAAGGGGTGTCTTCAAAAACCATTGTTGTTATTTCTTCCGGTGATGTAAAACATGAAGCAGCTATTGAGGCCTCCAGTGTCAGGGTGCGGGGACAGACACGTGGCGAATGGATTTCGGTGGGCCGGTATGATATGCAGGGAGATGTCTATATGGATATCACTGCCCGGGGGGCCGACGGACAGGTACGGGCCGATGGGGTGTTGATGGTGAAAAGGTGAAAAATGCTTTTAATGCCAGACAAAAGCATTTTTCAGGTGTATATGTAGAATTAAAAAAAAGATATTTCCCCGCCTCCCGAAGCATCAGGACGGGCGGGGAAATATTTTAAAATACATTTTTTTTGATGCTCTTGAATAAGTGAGTAACCATTAACCTGAATAAGTTAGATTAAAAAGAGTATTCTGTTATACTTAAAACATTATTAAATGTTTATGAAATCCGCCTTCGGATTTAAGGTAATTTGTTGATCTTAGCCTAATCTTTGTCAGAAATATTATGACATTGTATAATATTTTTTAGTTTTACTCCATGATGAATACTGGGGGTCTGTTATTCATAGGCTCTATTTTAATCAAAAAGCAATAGTAATATGGAAGATTCGATAGGTATTAATAATAAGGAGTTAAAAACAAAGCCCGGGGCTGATCAATTAGCGAAATTGATCAACAATGGCACACCGGGGTGTAGCACCAAAAAAATCCCCTTGTGGCTGGTACTCCTGGATAATGTACCTACCCTGACTATGTTTATTCTGGGTGCCCTGATCATTAATCAAATTTCTACCATCTGGGCCGTAGTCTTTATGGCTTATGCCTTGTTTAGTGTCGTATATTTTTGGGCCAGGATATGCCCGTTTTGCCATCATTATGCATCTCAAGCCTGCCCCTGTGGGTACGGAGTGATATCGGCTAAATTTTTCAAAAAAAGAACAGACAAACCCTTTATCAGAGTATTCAAGAACAATTTAGGGATCGTGTTTCCCAATTGGTTTGTACCTACCGGTGTTGCCATTTACTTGTTTATCACACAGTATAACCAAACATTGCTCTGGCTGAGTATTGCCTTTGCCCTGATTGGATATGTTATTATCCCGTTGATCTCCAAATTTGTTGGTTGCAAGAGCTGTGATATTAAAGATGAATGCCCCTGGATGCAGGCAAAAAATAAGATTAAGGATCAAATGGCCAGGAATGGCACTACTGTAGACGGAAAAAAAATCATCATCCCGGAGATGGAAGAGCAAGTAGGTTGTTGATTTCTTTGATATAACTAGAATTGGAATCATTTCGTTATTTATTTGGGAAGACAACAGCCTAATGGACGACTTATACATATCATCGCCTTTGATCATTAAAAAGCAATGGTAAGACTGGCAACAAAAGAAGACGCAGCAGCCGTCAGCACTATTTACAACCACTATGTTGAAAATACCACAGTAACATTTGAAATCAATCCGGTTGCTGTGGAGGATATGGTGGCGAGGATCGCGGAAATCCTTTCAAAATACCCTTTTCTGGTTTATGATACCAACAACATTATTGAAGGATTTGCCTATGCTTCCCGGTGGAAGGGGCGGTGTGCCTATGAATACTCGGCCGAATCAACGGTGTATGTTAAAAAAGATGCGGTGGGCAGGGGCATTGGCAAAGCCCTTTATAAAGAGCTACTTTTTAGGCTGAAGGAGCAGGGCATACATTCCGTCATTGGGGGGATATCCCTGCCCAACGAGGCCAGTATCAGACTGCATGAAGGATTTGGTTTTGAAAAAGCAGGCCAATTCAGGGAAGTAGGACGTAAGTTGGGAAAATGGATTGATGTGGGCTACTGGGAATTGCTTTTTGGTAATTCCCAACACTAATTTCTGTCTGTCCATAGGATTCGAATACCCTAAAGAAGTCGGTTTTTAAGTTCAACTTTTGGGAACCGAGGCCTGAAAAACCGAATGTGCACTTTATTTAACCAGCGGAGGCTATTAAAGCCAAATTATAAAATTTTTCACCCCCTGTTGCCAGTACTTTGTGTTAAAGTCCTTTTACCATATCTTTAGACATATATTCACAAGAAATGGAACAGCCCAACAATTCCCGGTACTTCGACTATGCAGCCTCTTCTCCTCCCTGGCCGGAAGCTATTGACGCATATACCCGCAATGTCAGGTTATATTATGCCAACCCATCATCGCAACACACTCCGGGAAAAGCAGCAAAGCAAAGGCTGCTGGCACTGAAGAAGGAGTTCTGTGACATGATCCGCTATTTTGATGGAAGGCTGCTACTGTGCGCTTCAGGTACAGAGGCTAACAACACAATCATTGATGGGCACATGAACATGTTTCCCAAGGGGAAATTACTGATTGCCGAAGATGTGCACGAGTCCATCTGGTATGCTGTGGAAAAATATAAAAAAGCGGTTGAAACTATAAAAATTGACCACTCCGGGCAGTTATCTGTTGATCAATTGGAAAAAGCACTGAATAACAAGCCCACGCTGGTCTGTATAAGCCATGTATGCAATGAGACCGGCGTTATCCATCCGGTGAAAGAAATTGCAGACCTGTGCTTTAGTAAACAAACCCGGATTTTAATCGATGGAGCCCAGTCGGTAGGTCATGTTCCGCTCCATTTTGATGATGTGCCTTTTACCTATTATTCATTCTCCGGTCATAAATTTGGCAGTGTTAAAAGCACGGGGGGCGTCCTGGTGCGTGATGATCAGTTCTTACCCATGTTGAAAGGGGGCAAACAGGAATGGGGCCTTCGGGCCGGAACAGAAGACGTGGCAGGACTTGCCGCCATGGTGGCCGCTTTGAAAATGAGTATAGAACATTGGGATGTTGAAAAAGATCAGTTAAAAATGTTGAAACAATTAGTGATCGATAAATTAATAAAGATACCGGGTTTGGTTGTCAATAGCCCAAAAAGCAGCAGCTTACCGGGTTTATTGTCACTGAGTGTGCCTGGTTATTCCGGACGGGAAATTGTAGGGGCTTTGGCCCTGTCCGGATATGCCATTTCTACCGGATCTGCCTGTCATGAAAATGAATTGGCGCCATCCCGGATTATGTTGGCCATGGGACGAACAGAAGAAGAGGCCATTGGTTCCATCCGCATCAGTATGGGGCCGGGAACCACCGGGGAAGCAGTTGATGGCCTGGCTGAAGCACTGCTGGAATTAATCAAATAACGTATTGAAGGAAATCCATTTACATAATCCCACCTACCTCGAACTGGATGATGCCTACCGGAGTATCACCCAGCCGGGCTATGTAGTGGTAAAATCAGCTGATGCCGGGCGGGTGATTCAGGACATGGAAAAGATCGGTTTTGTGGCTATTGAATACGCTTCCTTTATCCCTGATAATACCGGCCATACCATCCGCGCCTCCAAAGGCAAGCACGGCCCCTGCCATTTTACCGGGAAGACCGCGAGGTATACCGGAGTGGCCCTTGCCGCCCTGGACGATGACAACCACCTCCTGTTTAAAGACAGACCCCTGGCCGTTTGTGATAAGACCGACAGGATCTTCGGACTGCCCGCTTACAAGGGATTGATTGAAAGAAAAGGGAGTGTTGAAAAAACAGGTATTCTTCACCCGGATTCTGGCCGGCTTTACGCGGATGATTTTGAATCCGGTCAGGCTTTTTTATATGATTTGCTGAAAAGTACGAAAGCGCTGTCCGGCCGGCGGAAAGCGGTCTTTTATCCCGGCCCTTTCCGTATGCTTATTTTAACCGATGGAGCCATGGTTCGTCGCGGACAGTGGTGTAGCATTGTCCAAAATATGTCCCGGGAGCTGATCCGGAAGGAGGGGTGTATTGGGGCAGATGATGACCGTAGCGGGCAACTGATTTTATTTCAGGAAGAATACAAAAAAAGCGGGGCAGTATGCCTGATGCAGGCATTCAGGCCTGAGGCCCTTGAAATAGAGGATGTAAAGCCCGATTTTTTGAAATTAGGTGAAATAAACAAGGAACTAAAAGCCCGGCTGTCACATATTATTGACCATCAAAAGAAATACTTCATCCTGATTGGTCATGAGGTGGATGACCATTTGGGTTGCTGCCCCTCACAGGAAGTGACTGATGCCAACCTGCTGGTGAAGTACGGTATTTTAAGTTCATTGGCCGAGCCCTTGCCGGGTGATGCCTGCCCGGTAACGGTATACGCTTTTAAAGATGAACTTACCGTTTCTCCCGATGGTTTTACCGGGCAAATCAATGAAGCGTTTCGCAGTCGGGTACGAAAAGCATTAAGCAGTTCGCCTCATTCAGTATTGAAAAAAGTGCTGAAAGGGGTATTGCTGGTATTTGTCATCATCAGTCTGGGTTTGGCTGTCCGGAAATGCCAAAGCATGGAACATGGCGGTCAAGGAAAAGCAGCTTATGAACAGCTCCTGCTGACCCCGGAAGACCGGTATGTAGTGGTATTGTTTCACAACCAGAAAAGGTGTTATCAATGTCTGCAAATGGAAAAACTCACCCAGGATCTGCTCACGGGTGCCTCATGGAATGAATTGGGAGACCACAAACCAGCATTTAAAACCATCGTCATCGACAACCCGGAAAATGAGGTACTGATCAGCCGGTTTGGTATTTTTGCTCCTACGTTGGTATTAATGGAGTTTAATCAGGGGGAGCTGGTGAATTCAAAAAAGATACTGAATGTAACGGGGCTTTACCGGGATGAGGAGTTGTTTAAGGAGGGGATGGAGAAGGAGGTTCGGAGATTTGTGGGGGAATAGTTGTCCGCATTTGTTCCATTCTAAATTTAATTGCTTCGATTGGATCGGGAGCTTCAATCGGATAATGTTCATCTTCATATTTCTCGATTAATATAGAAAGCACTTCCGCTTCATCTCCTTCCTTTGTATCCAATTGAGCATGGAATATTTCCTCAAGTCTTTTTGGTGACTGTTTATAATCATCTTCGCTTTTAATTGCTTTAATTTCCATAGTTTAAATCGTGTTAGCCTCTATTTTGTCATATTCGGTATGCGTTCCAAAAAATCTAATAAAGACCCATTGTCTAAGGTAGTTAATTTTTCATTTTTCGCCCCCTTTTTTCATAATGCTGTCTGCCAAAGCAGGGCTCAATCGGTTGATGAATTTTAAGAGCTTGACTTTGCCAATGTTGACCTCAAACTTGTCTTTGCGAAAAGCAGTGATGAATTCATCTACCAACTGTTCAGGGGTAATTTTTCCTTTGCCCCGTCCTGCTGTCATCTGCGTATCTACCAATGGCGGGATAATCTCAAACACTTTTGGGTGTTTGAGTTGATAGCGCAGGGCTTTCGAGAAAATATGAATACCCGCTTTCGTGCCACAATACACAGGGGCTTGTTTCTTGGGTGATAGCCCCAAACCGGAAGATACATTGACAATAGCTGCATTTTTATTGGCTTTGAGCATGGGTAGCATCAACGCAATTAGCTTAATCGGTGCTAAAATATTTACGTTGATTTCTTGTTCTATTTTCCCCAGTAATTGCGGTTCTTCAGCAAAGTGATAGTTGTACTGAATCCCCGCATTATTAACAAGGATATTAGTATCAGCGTGGTTTTGCTCTAGAAACAAAATGAGCTTGTCTAGTTCGTCTGCTTTTGAAATATCGCAGGAGAACGGAATAATTCGTTTATCCCTTTCGGCTAAATTTTTGAGTTTTTCTGCATTTCTACCCAAAGCGATGATTTGATTATCAAGCAGTAGGAATTTGTTGAGTAGAGCCTCTCCAATGCCTGAAGTAGCTCCTGTAATGAGTATTTTGTTTCCCTGTAATCGCATAATTTGTATTTAATTGTTGCAATACAAAATTCAGGATATTACAGTAGGATTCTATTTACATATGTAAAGGAATGAGAAGGGTAATTTTATGAATACACCCAAAAGGGCAACAGGCGTGCACAGGATTTTGTCTGTCGTGACCGTGCAGAAGGTCAAGTCCGATGAGCCGTCGGGTATTGCCATGCGGCAGTGTCCGATTTGCCACGCTGTAATGCTGATTCTAATGGTCATTTCCTTTGTAAATCCACATAGAGACCGTCTCACCAGCCTTTTCAAACCCACACTTTTCATAAAAGTCGATTGCCTTTCCATCAGCTACCAATATTTGTTGATGAAAATCCCTATACTTTACTTGAAGCCTATTTAAAAGGAGTTTACCAATACCTTTACCGTGAAATTCGGGATGAACGATTAAATGTGGATAGTAAACGACCAAATGGCCATCTGAAAGTGCGTTAGCAAGGCCAACAAGTCGTTCATTCTTCCATGCTGTAACGAAAGAATGCGAATTCAATAATGCTTTAAATAATTGATCTGGTTTATTAGCAGATGACCATTGATTTGCTTTGTAAATTTTAATTATAGCGTCTTGATTAACTTCTTTTGTTTCTTTAATTGTTATCTTCATATTTCCTCTATTATTGAAGTCCCTTTTGATAAGTCACCCGAAGTCCATTGCCAATTTTCATGTAATCTGATTTTTCCATTTTTTAATACCTCTGGTTTCGATTTGCACATACCTGTAGATTTAAACGTCCCGTAGTGACGGGAGCTGCGCATGGCGACTCCCGTCACTATGGGACAGAATGTTTCCAATCGTTTTTACTTAATCAATGGGTAGTCCTTAATGAGAAGTCCAGCTGATAAATTTAGTCGTGAAGCCAGGTTTCTTATCATACTTACAGTCAGTTTTCTTTTCTTGTTTAGAATCTCAGATACTCTGCTTTTACCTCCAATCTCTGAGATTAAATCAACCTGTTTTAGATGCATTTCTTCCATTCTTATTTTTATGGCTTCAATGGGATCAGGAGCCTCAATGGGATAATGCTTTTTTTCGTATTCATCAATTAATAGCCCCAATACATCCGCTTCATCACTTTCAACCGTACCTATTGGTGAGTCAAAAATTATCTCGAGTCTTTTAAGTCCATTTT
>JAOUKJ010000743.1 GCA_029882675.1 Cyclobacteriaceae bacterium | reverse complement strand
CCGCGGGGATAAATACCTTTTTTTTGTACCAGCTATAGCGGGGAGTATAGTCAATATTATACAAGTTGTGCTCTTGCTTCGGGGCCACTGTTTCTTCATGCCTGAAAAACTTGTCATAGTCTTCTATTTTTGGCCGGGCCAGGTGAACCAGGCCGGGCACGGGAATTTGCCGGGTAAATTTCTTAGGGGGAAAGGCATCGAGGGTTTGGTCAAACTGCCAGGTACCGTTGAGGTTGATGATGATCCGTTCATCATCTCCTGTGGCAAAAGCAATAAATGGGAATAGTAAACACAAGAGGAATGATAGCCTTTTCATTGTGGTGGGGGTTTATGACAAAGATATAAATTGTGAGGTATATTTAATGCTCCTGAACAAACCAATTTAGGTACTCCGGCAGCCTACATGCCAGGTAGTATGGCAAGTTCATCAATAAATAATCTTCACCTCCAGGTGTTTTTGCACTCTCAACACTAAATGTTCCTTCATATAGCCTGACTGCGTAGGGATGATCGGAACGCTCCACAAACTGATGTAATGATCTCAAACGACCTTTCTTTCCTGATTTGACCTCAATAGGTACAATATATTTTCCAACCTGGTAAACCATATCCACTTCTGCATTACTGTCTTTTTCTTCCCTCACCCAAAAATGAGGCTTAAACGGCAGGTCTTCACTTATCGAAATAAGCTCCTGATAAACTAAATGCTGAATTATTTTTCCCCGATGAAAGTCGTTCAAATCTTTTGCTGACAGCATCTCACCTTGGATCAACAAAATTTGGTTTAACATACCTGTGTCCAAAAACTGGAGTCTGGGTCTTTTCTTCATATCTGTAATAATGGGAGGACTAACACTTGTAGTAGGATAAATAAGTTGTATTACTTTCGCATGATCAAGCGCACGCAATGCCTCTCCCACTTCTCTGGATCGGTATGATGACTTGCCAAAACGTTCAAACTTAATCCTGTCTGACTCAAATGGCGCTGTTTCAACAACATGCCTGATGACCTTTCTGTCCTTTTCGTTCCTTGCATATTTCTCTACATCATCCTTATAAGCCTGCCATAACCTCTTATATGTTACAGACAACCCTGCAATATTTTGATCTATAATATAGTTATTTAACACCTCAGGCATGCCACCAATAATAGTGTATGTATGAAACAAATTGAGCAAAATATCATGAGCGTAATCTTGAACAGGAATACTATCTAAAGCATCTTTTGCCAGGCTATTCCCAATGGCCCCTAAATACTCCTCAAAACTAACAGGATGAAGGTATAAGTACTCTATCCGGCCAACTGGAAAACCCGTAACATCTTTTAAGGCAAATTCCAACAATGACCCCGCGGCAACCACATACAGACCAGGCATATCTTCAAAAAAATACCTCAACAACTTAATGGCCTGTGGTGATTCCTGAATTTCATCAATAAAAAGAAGTGTTGGCCCCTGGTCGGGTACAATCTCTTTCAATAAACAAGCCGCGTTAAATATTTTATTTATATCGTCATGTAAAAATAAATTCCACTCCTTTTCGCGTTCTAAATTCAGCTCAATATAATTGGTAAATTCAGATGCAAATGCCCTTATCAATGTTGTTTTACCTACTTGCCGGGCGCCTCTCAACAATAAAGGCTTTCTTTGTTCTTTTTCCTTCCATTCCAACAATTTTATATATGCCTTACGCTTAATATCCATGATACGCTTGTCATAAAGAGGGGGTAAATATAATAAATATTTGTAACAAAGAGGGGGTTATTTTGCTATTTTTTTGTCATAAAGCGGGGGTTATTTTGCTGATTGTTTGTAATAAAGAGGGGGTTACTTTATAATTCCCCTGCATCAGCATTCGCTTTGTATTTAGCATAAATCCAAATGCTCCAAAAGACGTAATGCTGATGGACAGGGGAAAAACTGTTTGCTGTTTCTTCCACTTTTTACATAATACTTTTAGATTTTACTTATAATAATGACAACCTGATTACACATCTCAGCTTTGGAGGCCCATATCAATTATACAGAAAATCTTATCGTAATAAATATTCCGGACTTAGTTA
>JAOUKJ010000159.1 GCA_029882675.1 Cyclobacteriaceae bacterium | reverse complement strand
CTCTAGGCTTTAAAGAGATCAAGTCTCTCTATGTTTCAGGGGAGGAAAGTACTTCGCAGATTAAGATGCGGGCCACCCGAATGGGGCTGAATTCCGCCAACTGCTTTTTCTATACAGAGACCTCGCTCACAAAAATATTCAAGGCGGTAAAGTCCATCCAGCCCAATTTGTTGATTATCGATTCGATACAAACTATGCAGTCGGCCATGGTCGATGCCCCGCAGGGGAGTATACCGCAGGTCAGGCAATCAGCGGCGGAGATTATCCGGTACGCCAAGGAGACCGCTACACCGGTCTTTCTGGTTGGACACATTACCAAAGACGGAGCCATTGCCGGGCCCAAAGTGTTGGAACATATGGTGGATACGGTTCTTCAGTTTGAAGGCGACAGGAACTTTAATTACCGTATTTTGCGCACCATCAAAAACCGCTTTGGTTCTACAGCCGAACTGGGCATTTATGATATGCAGGGCAACGGATTACGTGAGGTCTCCAATCCTTCTGAAGTACTTGTTTCACAAAAAGAGGGCGACCTGAGTGGTTCAGCTATATCGGCCATGGTAGAGGGCAACCGCCCTTTGCTCATCGAGACGCAGTCGTTAGTGAGTCCGGCCACTTATGGTACACCACAGCGGACAACTACAGGTTTTGATGGTCGTCGGCTCAATATGTTGTTGGCGGTTTTGGAAAGGCGATGTGGGTTCCGCCTGGGGCAACATGATGTATTTCTGAATATGGCCGGTGGCATCCGTGTATCTGACCCCGCTGTGGATCTGGCCATTGCCGTGTCGGTAATCTCTTCGCTGGAGGAAATACCGTTGTCCGGCAAAATGTGTTTCGCCGCCGAAATAGGCCTGGGCGGAGAACTCCGGGCGGTAAATAGGATTGAAAACCGGATTATGGAAGCCGAAAAGCTGGGCTATGAGGTGATCTATTTGTCTAAATACAATAAGCTTGATGGGGCCAATAAAAAGAAGATCACCGTGAAGGCCCTGCCCCGACTTACCGATGTGTTCATGGACTTGTTTGGGTAAACACTTAATCTTTATCAAAAAACTTAATCCCCAAGCGTTGCTCCATGCCTTCTACGCCCTGCAATCCGCCCGTATGAATAGCCATCACTGTAGAACCTTTCGGGAAATAACCCGATTTGATTTTATCGATCAGCCCATACATCATTTTTCCGGTGTAAACGGGATCCAGCCGGATATTAAATTCATCGTGGAACTTTCTGATGAATAATATCAGGTCTTCGTTTATTTTCGCATAACCCCCAAAATGATAGTCGGTAATGATTTCCCAGGGAGTTTTGGGTTCCCCGATAAGCATCCTTTTCACTTCATCATTAAGAAATCCCCCCCCTTTAAGTGCCGAAAAGCCAATCACTTTTTTTGCCGCTTTACATCCGCTGATCAGGCCGCTCACGGTGCCCCCGGTGCCCACAGCACAGCAGAGGTAGTCAAAGGATTCGGGAATATCACCAATGATCTCCCTGGCTCCTTTGACGCCGGCTTCATTACTACCGCCTTCCGGCACCAGGTAAAAGGGGCCTATGTCTTCCTGTAAGTGTTTGATGAATTCAGGTTGGTTTTTCAGGCGGTATTCCGCTCTGGTGACATAATACAAGTCCATGCCACATTTTATGGCGAAAAGGAGGGTGGGGTTCATGATTGAGGTGGGTTCGCCCCGAATGACTCCTATCCCTTCCAGCCCGGCTATACGGCATGCCTCAGCGGTTGCAGCGAGGTGGTTGGAATAGGCCCCGCCAAAAGTGAGGAGCTTTTTGTATCCCTGTTTTTGGGCCTCAAGCAAGTTGTATTTTAGCTTATACCACTTGTTTCCGGAAACCACCGGATGGGTCTTATCCAGACGCAGAAGTAATAACCGGATGTTTTGTGCGCGAGCAGCAGGATGGGGTATTTCATCACAACTGATCTTGCTTTTAGGGATTATGTCCATAAATTATATATCAGAGAGTTGCAATTTAATTTTGTTTAGCCATATTGTCTTTTTTTTAGCAGGAATATTTACTTTATATTGACCCGGTCAGCGGGACGGCCTAAACAGGTGAGAACTGCCTGAATTATTCCAATGGAGGAGGGTTTTTCTGTCAGGTGTCCTGAAGTGTTGATGCGAAGACAGTGGGTAATATAAGTAAAGACTCGTTTTATTTTTTGATCTTTGCAACCGAAAAGTAAAAGAGATATGCAGGAAGACGAATTGCAGGAAGATAATGACCTTTATGAACATCACCGGATTGAAGTTGATCCCGGTCAAAAACCCTTGCGCCTGGATAGGTTCCTGATGGACAAGCTGCCAAACGTCAGCCGTACTAAAATACAGGAAGGTATTAAGGAGGGGTTCGTTAAAGTAGATGAAGAGCGGGTAAAGTCCAATTACAAAGTGCGGCCCGGTGAGACGGTAACGGTGGTGCTTCCCGAACCCCCTCGTGATGAGGACCTTGTTCCGGAAAACATTCCGCTCAATATTGTTTATGAAGACACAGACCTGCTGGTGGTAAACAAGCCGGCAGGGATGGTGGTACACCCGGCATACCAGAACTGGTCCGGCACACTGGTAAATGCTTTGGTGTATCATTTCAACAACTTGCCCGAGATGGAGGGTAATGCCGGCAGACCGGGCCTGGTACATCGCATTGATAAGGACACCTCCGGATTGCTGGTGATCGCTAAAACTGAAAAAGCACTCAATGGACTGGCCCGCCAGTTCTTTGATCATTCGATTGAACGTACCTATTATGCGTTGGTGTGGGGGGAGCCCAAAGCGCAGAAAGGGACCATCGATGCTCACCTGGGGCGCAGCCTGAAAGACCGGCGCGTTACCGACACCTTTCCTGAAGGTGACTTTGGAAGGCCAGCCATTACACATTATGAGGTGATCAAGGAATTGCGATATGTTTCGCTGGTGAAATGCAATCTGGAGACGGGACGTACGCATCAGATAAGGGCCCACATGAAGTATATTGGACATCCTATTTTTAATGATGCCACTTACGGTGGTGACAAGATACTCAAAGGGACACCCTTTTCTAAGTACAAGACTTTTGTGCAAAACTGTTTTAAGATCATTCCACGGCAGGCCTTGCATGCCCGAAGCCTGGGGTTTGTGCATCCGGTGAAAGGGGAGTATATGCAGTTTGAATGTGAGCTGCCGGATGACTTTGCCCGTGTCCTTGAAAAATGGGATAACTATGTCAATACGCTGGACGGGATTTCGGGGTAATCAATGAGGCAAAGTAATGATGCATTAAAAGCTATTACCTTAAACCCGCAGGCGGCTTTCAAAAAATATTTAATCATGTTTTAAATATAACCGAATGCCACGTTTTTAATCAATAAGTGGTTTAATTCCCCGACCCGCTGGGTCGGAAAAAACAAAAACCTCCATTTGATACTTCGGGGCGCTGCCCCGGAGTAGTTCATTCTAAAGGTTACTCACTTATTCAAGTGCGCCAAAAAAAATGTATTTTAAATATTTTCCCGCCCCCGGGGGCGGGAAAATATCTTTTTCTTTAATACAGTGAAATCGTTACTTTTACCGGTGGTGATAACTATTTTGTTGTAATTGTGTTAGGTAAGGTATCAACTGCCTTATTAAAATGAAACCGGTAACAAACTTAATAGCCCGTATTTTATTTGTGATACCCCTTGTCGCTTTTGGATTGGGCCATTTTGTTAATGCCAATGAAATGGCACAAAACCGGATACCCGATCTGCCTGGGGGGATAATGTTTGTTTATTTGACGGGCGCTGCATTGATTGCTGCCGCGGTAAGTATTTTACTTAAGAAAAAAGCGGCACTTGCTACCCTTTTGCTGGGAGTGATATTGCTTTTATTTGCGTTGATGGTACATCTGCCTTTCTTGATGAGTGAAGATCCTGTAGTTGCAATGTCTGGAAGGACAAATTTCCTGAAGGACATTGGATTAGCAGGGGCAGCCTGGTTTATGAGCGGGGTATATTATAAGGAGGAAGTATAAAACATAAGAATTTACCGGCGGTTATTATTTCAACCAGAGATCAAATTATTTTCGCTAATTTAGCAGATTAATATTAGCGATTTATGAATAAGATTATTCTGTTTAGTGTTTTTTTCTCACTGGCTACAGCTTGTATGGCCCAAATGCCTGAAAATACAGGCATGTCTACTGCAATGGATTTCGAAAAATATGACCCACCCTCTACCCTTGTGGTGCCGGGTGAGGAGGTTGTAAAGGCAAAGTATCCCTTTATTGATGTTCACAGTCATCAGTGGAATATGGGCTCCAAAGATCTGGACAAGCTGGCTGGAGAGATGGATGAACTCAATATGGGCGTGATGGTGAATTTAAGCGGAGGCAGTGGTGGGCAGATAACTGCTGCAATGGAAAACATCAATGAGAAACAAGCCAGCCGTTTTATTGTATTTGCCAATGTCAACTTTGAGGGGGTAGGCAATGATAACTGGGGGGCGGAAGCAGCAGCGCAGCTGGAAGAAGATGTGAAGAATGGAGCCAATGGATTGAAAGTATTCAAAAACCTGGGACTGCGCAACCGCGATACGGATGGTAAGCGCATAGCCATTGACGATCCCCGACTCGATCCCGTTTGGGCCAAGTGTGGCGAACTGGGTATCCCCGTTTTGATACATGCTGCCGACCCCAAACCTTTCTGGGATCCCCATGATGAAAATAACGAGCGATGGTTGGAATTAAAGCTGAAGTCTGGAAGAAAACGGAGTGATGCCGATCCGGCCCCCTGGCAGCAGATCATCGATGAGCAGCACCATGTGTTCAGGAAACACCCAAAAACAAATTTTATCAATGCCCATATGGGCTGGTATGCTAATGACCTGGGCCGGTTGAGTGAATTGCTGGACGTCATGCCAAACATGTATGTTGAAATTGGCGCAGTTATTGCTGAACTAGGAAGACAGCCTCGTTTTGCGAAAGCTTTTATGATAAAATATCAGGACAGGGTGATGTTTGGTAAAGATTCCTACAACCCGGAAGAGTATCATACTTACTTCAGGGTGTTGGAATCAGATGATGAATATTTCCCATATTATAAACGCTATCATGCCTTTTGGAAAATGTATGGCCTGAGCTTGCCCGATGAGGTGTTGAAAAAATTATATTATAAAAACGCATTAAAAGTAATCCCCAATATTGATGAGAGCATTTTTCCTGAGTAGTCTTTTTTTAGCGGTCTTTATATTAAGTTCATGTTATAGTTTTGAAGAAATCCAATATAAAGAGATTTCTGATATTGAGGTTAGGGAGATAAGTGGTGAATATATTTTATTACATGCCAATGCCCACTTTCACAATCCAAATAACAGGCAAGTCAGGCTACGTGAAGCAGCGGTAGATGTGTATTTCAGTGAAAAAGTAATAGCCGTGCTTGAGCCACTTGAAAAGGTAGAGATAGCGGCAGCGGCTGACTTTACTGTGCCAGTGAGAATGAAGCTGGATTTAAAGCAGCTGGATATCAAAGGAGGATTCCTTGGGCTTTTTGGGTTGACAGAGCTCAAGCTTAGATTTAAAGGTTATTTTAAGGTTTCAACAGGGATATTACCCTTCAAGGTGAAAGTGGATGAAGAGTCGGTCATCAGGCTGAGATAACCTGATTTTACTTTTTTATTTTTACAGGTTGGAGCCGCGATTACAAAAAATATTTCAATCGTCTGACTTCGGTTTCTGTTAGATGGCGCCATTTGCCACGTGGAAGGTCTTTCTTGTCCAGGCCGGCAAACATCACCCGGTCTAATTTATCCACATAATAACCGTAATGCTCAAATATGCGGTGAATAATTCGGTTCTTCCCCATATGTATCCGAATGCCCAGGCTCTTTTTATCGGCACTGATGATGTTTAATTCATCGACCATCGCCAGTCCGTCTTCGAGTTGAGTGCCGTTTAAAACACTTTGAAAGTCATTTTTAGTCAGGGGTTTATTAAGTTCGGCCTTATATACTTTCTTTACGCCTCCGGAAGGGTGGGTCAGTTTTTTAGTCAGGTCGCCATCATTGGTAAAAAGAAGCAGGCCGGTGGTGGTGCGGTCTAATCTTCCAACAGGATAGATACGCTCGGAGCAGGCATTGGCAACGAGTTGCATGACTGTACGCCTGTCCCTTTCGTCATCCATAGTGGTGATGAAGTCTTTGGGCTTATTCAATAATATATACCGAAGTTTTTCCCTTCTAATGGGTTTTCCTTTCCATGACACATCGTCTTTGGGACTGATTTTATACCCCAGCTCGGTGATTACTTTATTATTAACCGTGACTTCACCATTGGCTATGAGTTTATCTGCATCACGACGGCTGCATATGCCGCTGTTGGAGATGTATTTATTAAGTCTCACCAGGTCTTCTTCCTGGCTTTGTTTTTTATCCCCGGGATTTGTTTTCATGCTTATTAATCTTCAGTTTCGCTTGGCATTTCTTCTTCGGCGAAGTCTTTTATGGTAGGTAGTTCCTTCAGGTCATTTATCCCGAAGTATTCCATGAATCGGGACGAAGTACCATAAATAAGAGGGCGTCCTATCGTGTCGGCTTTTCCCCGTATTTCGATGAGTTCTTTTTCCAGTAGTTTTTGAATAGAGTAGTCGCAGTTTACGCCGCGAATTTGTTCTACTTCATTTTTTGTAACCGGTTGTTTGTAGGCGATAATGGAAAGGGTTTCCATGGCTGAATTAGATAGTCGCCTTTTCGATTGTTGCTTTAGCAGGATGCCTATACTGGCCTGGTAAGCAGGTTTTGTCAAAAATTGATAACCACCAGCCGATTTGTTGATTTCAAAGGCATACTGCTCGTTCTCGTACCTTGACATCAGGGCCTGAATGGCTTTTTCTATATCTTCTTCAGGGACATTGGCATCAAACATTTCATTAAGACATTGCTGTACCTCGCTCAACTTTAAAGGAGTGTGAGAACAAAATATCAATGCTTCTATATGGTGCTGAAGAAAATCCAGTTAATTTTTTTGGTTAAGCTTAGCTTCAATACACATGGTGGTGTGTGGTACGGCTTTCAGTCTTTCTTTTGATATGAGTTTTCCTGTGGCCACGCAGATTCCATACGTTCCATTTTTAATGCGAATCAACGCATTTTTCAGGTTGTTGATGAACTTTTGTTGCCGGGCAGCCAATTGGCCGAGATTTTCTTTTTCAGCGGTATCAGCGCCGTCCTCCAACACTTTGGTGTGGGCCGCCGTGCTGTCAGTCCCCGGGTCATTGCTCCTGTTTAGTGCGTCTTTTAATATTTTCAACTCTTGGTTGGCTTTATCAAGCTTCGCATTAATCAGGGCCTCAAATTCCTTCAATTCCTCTTCTGAGTACCTCGTTTTATCATCAGCCATTTTACTGGTTTTTAAGGGTGAACTAGTGCAAAATGCCAAAAATAGGTTAATCTGTTCAAATCTAAAAATTGTTTTTTCTATTATATCGCTATTTCATCCAGGTTAATGAATTCTATTTCATTGTTATTATCCAGGTCAATGCCAATAACGGAATCTTTGTGTATCCTGCCGTGAAGTATTTCTTTTGATAATTCGTTTAATATTTCACGTTGTATAACGCGTTTTAATGGCCGGGCTCCAAATTGGGGGTCATATCCCCGCGCGCTAAGGTGATCCAGCGCTTTGTCAGTTATTTCAACTTTTGTGCCCATTTCGTTGAGCCGGGTTTGAATAATCCTAAATTGTATGTCTACAATTTTCCGGATGTCTGTGCGACTTAATGGCCTGAACATAATGCTTTCATCCACCCGGTTCAGGAATTCAGGCCTAACGCTTTTCTTTAGTAAAGCAAATACTTCCTGTTTTGTTGATTCAATGATCTCCTCCACATTTTCTTTGGTGAGGTTTTCAAATCGTTCCTGTATGATATGTGATCCAATGTTGGTGGTCATGATGATAATGGAGTTTTTGAAGTTGGCCGTGCGCCCCTTATTATCTGTTAGTCGTCCATCATCTAGTACCTGAAGCAGAATGTTAAATACATCCGGGTGTGCTTTTTCAATTTCATCCAGCAGGATCACAGAATACGGCTTTCTCCGGACAGCCTCGGTAAGTTGGCCACCTTCGTCATAGCCCACATATCCCGGAGGAGCCCCTACAAGCCGGCTTACAGCATGGCGCTCCTGATATTCCGACATGTCTATCCGTACCATGGCATTCTCATCATTGAAGAGGTACTCAGCCAGGGCCTTGGACAGTTCTGTTTTCCCCACACCTGTCGTGCCAAGAAATATAAATGAGCCAATAGGGCGTTTGGGATCC
>JAOUKJ010000160.1 GCA_029882675.1 Cyclobacteriaceae bacterium | reverse complement strand
GGGCCTTTGAGGCTGCCATGGTATCGCAGTTTAAGGACAACCCCTACGAGCGTATCTTTTATAAACATGATAAAACCATGGCCGTGGCCGATTATAAAAGAATATATTATATCCCTGAGCTGGAAACCAGACTTGAATATTGCTTCAACAATATCGACAGTCAGGATCCGGAAATTATTAAACAAAAAAAGGATAATTTTGAGCTCCTTCGATTTGAATTCAGTAAAGAAATTGCTTCGATTGGGACAGACAAGTTTAGCCGAACCAATGAATTCACCCTGGAAACTTTCGATGCCAGTTTATTCAAAGAGTCAAAAGAATTTCTGGAGACACTTAAACGGTTTTATGGCAACAGGCATAAAAAAGCCGATGCCCAAAAAGACCAAATCATGGTTAAATTGACAGACACCAGCGAGAAGAAAGAGTGGTTTCTCGGCTTTAAGGAAAGATATCACAATGAAGCCATTGCCGAATTGGTGAAAAATCAGTCCGAACAACACCGTATAGTAGAAAGTGGTAATCATCTGTTTCAAAAAATATATCCAATCTATATGGATCCCCAACCGCGCCATGTCATGGATTTCCGAACCGAGTTTTATGTACCTCAAAAACATTTTATGGGTTACCAGATTGACACGCTCTATTTTAACCTCTTTATGATCTGGGTAATGTCACTTATTTTAATCATTACCCTTTACTTTGATTTACTCCGGGTAATTATTGAATTTTTTGAAAAATTATTTACCAAAGCGCATTATTAAAGTCCGATGTTTTTCTTTCTGTCAAAAACAATTTATTTTGTTTTAATGCCAATAGGCCTGATCCTTATCGGCTTTTTATTATCCATCGTGTTAAAATCAGAAAAATGGAAAAAAAGATGCCGAAACGTCACCTTTGGGTTACTCCTTTTTTTTACAAATCCGTTCCTGGCTAATGAAGCCATGGAGCAGTGGGAAATACCACCTATTCCCTATCAACAGCTGACTAAAAAGTATGACCTGGCAATCGTGCTTACGGGTGTAGCCAACAACACCAAGGAACCCCGGGACAGGATTTATTTCAATAAAGGAGCTGACAGGGTTACCCACAGCCTTCAACTGTATAAAAAAGGCATCGTTAAAAAAATTCTATTGAGTGGAGGCACAGGTTCACTCAATCATGTTGACTACCGGGAGGCCGATCAGTTAAAGGAAGCTTTACTTCTGATGGGAGTTCCTGAAAAGGACATTATTCTGGAAAATGAGTCGGCCAATACGCGCGGATCTGCCGTAAACACCCATCGTTTTATCGCTGAACAACCGCATTACCAAAACCTGCTTCTGGTCACTTCATCTTTTCATATGCGTCGGGCCAGCGGTTGTTATGAAAAGGTTGGGCTGAAAACAGACCTCTTCCCTGTGGACTTTTATACGCACCCCCGCAAATGGGACATCCTCCAATTAGTCCCAACTGTTGATGCCCTTAAAATGTGGTCTGTGATTATTCATGAAGTCCTTGGCGTCATGGCATATTGGGCAATGGGGTATATCTGAGGCAATGGTCAGCATACAATTTTGTCAACTAAATTATTCACTACGCAAAGCATTGACCGGGTTGATCAACGCGGCCCTAATCACCTTATAACTTATTGATAATGCTGAAACAAAAAAGATCAGCAATACTGAAATAATAAAAGTGCTGATATCTGCATCCTTATAATAGGCCCAAATACTTTCCATCAATAATCCGTTCATAAAATAGCCCGCACAAACACCCAATACAGACGAGATACTCAACGTAATAAGAAATTCCCGGTTAATGTTGTGTGCAATGTTTAACATTCCTGCCCCCAAAACTTTTCTTACTCCAATTTCCTTCATTTTCTTCAGGATGTTTAATGACACTAAAGAATAAAGACCGATGGCAGACATCAGGGTAGCTACAAGTCCTAGAAAAGTGAATATGGTAATAATATTTCGGTTGACTAATGATGCACTCTCCATTTCCTCGTTTAAAAAGACTCCATTATACACTGCCAGGGGAAAAACAGTTTTCCACTTTGCCCTCATGAAGTCATCAACCTGTTGTATATTTTGCGGGGAGGATTTAACAACCAAAAACCGATGATCCCCTTCAGGGGCGTACCGCATCATCATTGGATTAATGGGATTCCATAAGCCCTGGGTATAAAAATCTTTCACTACGCCAATCACATAAAGCTGTAATGTATCCCACACGACTCTTTTGCCCAGCGGATCGTTCCATCCGAACGACCTTACCATCTCCTCATTGACGATAACAGACTCCAGGTAATCTGTTTCACTTTCAGGTCTGAAATTCCGGCCATGAAGGATAGACATCCCGGAAGCGCTGAAGTATGAATCACTCACATCCATGATGTCCACCTCTCTTTTTATACCTTCATACTCCACCGGGTCGTTATAATAGGAATAGAATATATTATGCTTTGTTCCTGCCATTTCAAGGATGTCGGTATTTTCCGAAAGGGCGTTTCTATACTTCTTGACATCATCACTATTTCCCAGATAAGAAAATATCACTCCATCTTTTTCATAACCATAATCGAGTTCTTCCTGATACCTGGCATTTTGATTAAAAGCAATAGCAAGCACAATGGCCAGTAGCGAAATACTGTATTGAAGCGTTAAAAGAATACTCGTGAAATAGTTGGTACCAGTCAGCTTCATATTCCCTTTCAAAATACTTGTAGGGCGAAATTTACTGATATAAAATGCAGGATAACTCCCTGCCATCAGGCCGGTAAAAAACAACAGTAGTACAAGAAACATCAAAAAGCCCGGATTGTCAAAATAATTGATTTTGATCTCTAAAAAAGGCCATAATGAGCTATAAGCTGGTACGAGGAACTCCGCAATCAAAAGCCCCACCATCAGGGCCAGGACACTAAGCAACAGATTTTCTGCCATAAATTGGGCAATGAGCTGGCTGCGAAGGCCCCCCATTACTTTTCTAATCCCTATCTCTTTTAGACGCCTGCTGGAAATGGCAATGGAAGTGTTGGTGAAGTTGAAACAGGCAATCAACAAGATCAATATGGCCATAACTACTGGCGTAATCACTGCTGGTGTCGGCAGGCCCTGCCGTAGCCAATGGCTCATCACATCTTCACTCTCCGATCGAGGGGCAATCCCAACAAATGAGTCCAGATAAAAGCTTGCGACCTGAAAATCTTCTCTGGCTGCATTTTGATCTGCCACAAGTTTCTGTAATTCCTTTTCTACGACAGCAACCCGGTCTGCTTCCGGAATGTGTAAAAATAAGGTATTCCAATTTCTCCAATTGTCTTCAGACGCTTCCTGATCATTATCAAAAAAATTATCAAAAAGTGTCAGGGCCTCAAAATAGAAGCTACTGTTCGGAGGAAATTTTTTATAAACTCCCCCCACAACATAATCTTTAATTTCACCATTAGTGATCTGAGCCACATATGCCCCCACCACATCTGTTTCACCAAAATATTTTAAAGCCAATTCATCACTGATATAAACGGTGGATTGATCAGCCAATCCATCGGGTGTACCATAAATTAAAGGCAAGGTGAACACTTCAAAAAATTCACGGTCAGCATACGCCATGTTTGTTTTAAAAACATCCTCCTTTATTCTGATGTCTACCTGAGAAGGAATAAATCTGATCGCCTGCCTGATATCCCCTTTATTTTCTCTCAAAATCCCACCTACAGGCATGGGGGCAATCCCATAACGACTAATCTCCCCCTGAAAATTTCGCAATATGTTTACCCTGAAAATATGCTCCTTATTAATCTGATTTTCATCATAACTGTAGTTAAAATCATAATTAAAATAAGCTACAATACAGCAGGCTAATGCGATGCCCATACCTGACACATTAATCACTGCAAACAGCCTGTTTTTCCAAAGATTACGAATGGTTGTTTTTAGATAATTCTTTAGCATGATCTCTTTCTTTTATCAAAGAGACGATCAAAAAACTATAGAGGTTGCATATCGTCTTAATTAATACCTAAAATCCACAAGTATAATTTAGGCAATGAACTACTCCAGGGCAGAGCCCCGAAGTATCAAATGGAGGTTTTTGCTTTTTCCGACCCAGAGGGTCGGGGAATTAAACCACTTATTGATTAAAGAAAAAGATAATTTCCCGCCTCAGGCGGCGGGAAATTATTTAAAATACATTTTTTTGGTGCACTTGAATAAGTGAGCAACCTTTAGCCTGACTATATATGAAATGCTTCTTTGATGTTCTCTGTCACCACTTTACCATCAAAAAGATTGATAATGCGGTGTGAGTAGTTCGCATCATAAGGTGAGTGTGTCACCATCACGATGGTTGTTCCCTCTTCATTCAGTTCGGCCAGCAGCTTCATCACTTCTTCCCCATTGGCCGAATCGAGATTACCTGTCGGCTCATCAGCCAGGATTACTTTCGGCTTAGCGATGATAGCCCGTGCTATGGCCACACGTTGTTGCTGTCCACCGGATAATTGTTGAGGGAAGTGGTTGCGTCTATGCATAATATTCATCCGTTCAAGCACCTCCTCCACGCGTTGCTTGCGCTCGGCAGAGGGCACCTTCAAATACAATAATGGCAGTTCTACATTTTCGAATACAGTGAGTTCATCTATCAGGTTGAAGCTCTGAAACACAAAACCTATTGAACCTTTACGCAATTGTGCCCGTTGCCGTTCCGAATGTTTTGACACTTCATGATCACCAAAAAAGTACTCTCCACCAGAGGGATTGTCCAAAAGGCCCAGAATATTCAGAAGGGTGGACTTGCCGCAACCTGAAGGCCCCATTACAGCTACAAACTCGCCATCCTGTATTTCAACAGAAATACTGTTTAGCGCAGTGGTTTCTACCTCATCGGTGGTATAAACCTTGGAAAGATTGTCTATTTTAATCATAATAATGATGGATTTACATTGTTAACCTAAAATTAAAACTTCGTTGTCCCCGAAGGTATCGTATGAGGAAGTAATCACTTTTTCCCCCGGTTCAATCCCTTCAAGTACTTCGTAATATTCTGAATTTTTTCTACCTATTCTTATTTCACGTCGCTCGGCCTTTGTTCCACTTTCATCTACAACAAATATCCAGTTGCCTCCCGTATCTTTATAAAATCCGCCGACAGGCACCAACAGCTCTTCCGATGACTGGCCCAATTCTATTTTCATCCGCAACGACTGTCCCCGCTTGATCCCTTTCGGCGATCCATCCACAAAATCCATATCAACTTCAAATCGCCCGTTGTTGATGGTAGGATAGATGTAAGTGATCTTCAGGTTATAATCCTGATTGTTGAACCTTGTTGAAGCGCCTAATCCGGTAGCAATTCTTGGCAGGTAAAGCTCATCAATGGGCACCCGGACTTTAAAACTCCCTATGATATCGACCTGGCCCAGCCGCTCTCCGGCCATAACAGCTTGTCCTTCTTCGAGTTGTTTGGTGGAAAGTTGCCCGTCAAGTGGTGATCTGATCACCAGATTGGCCAGGATTTTACCCACACCATTCAGGCTCTCCATCATGCGTCCCTCTGAGTTGTTCAATTGTTTCACCTGCCTGATCCTGTCCAGGGAGTCCATTTTATATTGAGCATACGTAATATTCCAGCTTTGTATCGCATAATTGTAATCGGCTTCCGTTTGCTCAAATTGCTGCTGTGAAATCAATTCTTTGCTGAACAACATTTTCTCTCTTTCAAAGCGTGGCTTTACTTTCGACAACTGGCTCCTGATTAATGCCAGTTGCTGTTGCTGCGCCAGGTCGTTTTGCGACAGGGACAACCGCGTCTGCCGAACCCTGTTGATACTTTCATTCAGGGTGGCCTCCTGACCAAGAACCTGCAATTCCCGGTTGAGGTTTGACAAGGAAAGGATCACGTCCCCTTTAGCCACCATCGCTCCACTTTGCCTGATGACCTTACTGATTGTGCCCCCTTCTATCGCATCCAGGTATATCGTTTTACTGGGCTCTACATTACCTGTTTGTGGAATATAATCCTGAAAGACACCCTTCTTCACTACTGAAATTGTAATTTTCTCTTTATCTACTTTCAATGTGGAACGCCTGTCAGTAAAGAACAGCTGATAAACGATAAACCCGGCAAAAAGACCGATAAGCCCATAGGTTCCCAATCGCTTTACTGTCCACTTTTTCTTTTTTATTTTCTTGTCCATGAATTTTGACCTTCAACAATGTTCAGCCTTTCAATGCCAACAAGTGTGCCAACCTCAAAACTGGTGGCTCTGCCATGCTTTTTACATTAATCGCTGAATGATCACGTTCATTATTGGACATGTTTGTCCGTTTTCGGACAAGATTGATTATATTGCCTGAGTTACAATAGTCCTTTTGGGCCCAGCCAGGGATAAAAAGTCGAAATGAGGGACATTGGTACTTACTTTGCAGAGGAAATAATGAAATGAAATTAATCGTATGGGTCAGCAAATAATTAAAACGGGCAAAATTCTTATTGTCGATGACAATGAAGATTTGCTGAAAGCAGCAAAGATTTATTTAAAACGACACCTTGAACTGGTTGAAGTGGAAAAAAATCCGGAATCCATTCCGGCACTACTCAACAATGAAAATTACGATGTCATCCTGCTTGACATGAATTTCACAAGAGACGTGAGCAGTGGCAAGGAGGGGTATTATTGGCTGGAAAGAATATTGGAGATCGATCCATCAGCCGTGGTTGTTCTCATCACGGCCTATGGCGACGTACAAATGGCGGTGAAAGCCATAAAGGCCGGAGCCACTGACTTTGTACTCAAGCCCTGGGAAAACGAGAAGTTACTGGCCACCATCTACGCTGCCATGCGCCTGCGTGAGACAAAAAGGGAAGTGGCCACACTTCGGGAACAACAACGCGAGATCAGTGGGGAACTCAATAAAAAGTTCCAGAACATGATTGGAATTAGTCCGGCAATGCAAGAAGTCTACCGGGCTATTGACCGTGTGGCTGTCACCGATGCCAATGTGCTCATCCTGGGGGAAAACGGTACGGGGAAAGAACTTGTAGCGCGGGCTATTCACCGCAATTCTCATCGGAAAAATGAAGTATTTATCAATGTTGACCTGGGATCAATCAGTGAAACCCTTTTTGAAAGCGAGCTGTTTGGCCATAAAAAAGGGGCGTTTACCGATGCCCGGGAAGACCGTGCCGGCCGCTTTGAAATAGCGAATAAGGGCACTATTTTCCTCGATGAAATTGGCAACCTGTCCCTGCCTTTACAGGCCAAACTACTCACTGTATTACAGAACCGTAAAGTGAGTCGTGTAGGTGCCAACAAACAAACCGAAATCGACATCCGGCTGTTGTGTGCCACCAACTTACCCCTGTATGATATGGTGAAAGAAAACCGGTTCAGGCAAGACCTCCTCTACCGAATTAACACGATTGAAATAGAACTGCCCGCTCTCAGGCAACGCCTGGAAGACATCCCCCTACTGGCCGACCATTTCCTGAAAACATATTCTGAAAAATACGAAAAAAAAATCACCCGAATCAGCGATGCCGCCATGAGCCGCATGCACAAGCACAGCTGGCCGGGAAATATCAGGGAATTACAGCACTCCATTGAACGGGCCATCATCATGTCCAATTCCAACATTCTCCAACCCGAGGACTTTAACTTTGGCGCACAAAATCCTGCCGGAAACAGTGAAGGAGCCCTCCTGTTGGAACAGTACAATCTGGAAGAAGTGGAAAAAATACTGATCCGTAAAGTATTAAAAAAATACAATGGAAATATTTCCCAGGCCGCTACTTCACTGGGGCTTACCCGTTCTTCCCTGTACAGAAGGTTGGAAAAACATGGGCTTTAATAACTACAAAATCAAGGTAGGTCTGCGTATTCTGCTGATTACCCTGTTTATCACCATTGACGTGGTGTTATGGCAGGATCAAACCAATATCATCGCAGCCATTGTTATTTTTGCCGGCCTTTGCGGTTTGGTCTATGAGCTCTACTATTTTACCAGTCAAACCAACCGAAAACTGGCCAGCTTTCTCGAATCAATAAAATATGCCGATTTCATTACCCGTTTTTCGGCCGGCAATAAGATGGGTAGTGGATTTAAAGAACTCAACCTAGCCTTTAATGAGGTCATGGAAGCCTTTCGCAAAGCCCGTTCGGAAAAGGAAGAACATCATCAATACCTGCACACAGTGGTAGAACATGTCAGTGCCGGATTGCTTTCCTTCGATCAGGAGGGAAATGTAGGATTGATCAACGCAACGGCTAAAAAACTGCTGAATATTGGCCCTTTGA
>JAOUKJ010000742.1 GCA_029882675.1 Cyclobacteriaceae bacterium | reverse complement strand
CATGGGATCGACTGGCGAGCTGCCAAAAATCCCGGACATATATCCGCCTACAGGCATATCTTTTTCTCCTTCCGGCACCTTTGCACGGAAATCTTCGTGGTTCGACTTTTAAATTTTCGGGCATTGTAAACATTTAAAATCAAAAGGAAAGCTTTTTTTTAAAATTCTCTTGCTGATTTCTCGCATTCTTTAACACACTGATATAACTACAAATAATAGTAAAAAAATCCCTGGATAGATAGTAAAATCGCCCTCACAAAGCTCGCGGCCACTATCTGACTTTTTTTATTGTACGAAAAAAGCATTATTTCAAAATTCATTTCCCGCAAACCTGTCCGACAAACGCACCTATAATTCGATTCAACATGAGATATAATATGCGGCAACTACACAAAACCAACTGTTACAATATTTGTGCCGTTCAATACTATCCACCAAATTCACATTAAACGACAACATCGACCCGCCTAATCTGTCATGAGACATAACCGATTATGACAACTGAGAAAGTACAAGTTTTAAATCACATTAACATGTTGCGCGGAATAGCCGCGCTACTCGTCGTGCTATTTCACGCCCTGATGTACTGCCGTAAATATGTAGGCACAACCTCAATGCATGAATTTTATGAATTTGAATCACTGGGTGCGGTTGGCGTAGATATATTTTTTATAGTTAGCGGCTTTATCATGGTGTATGTTTCCTATGAGAAATTTGGCGTTAAAAAAGCATCCATCGATTACCTGATCAGGAGAGTTATACGCATAGCCCCGGTTTACTGGATGTGGACACTTTTTTACGTATCTCTATTATTGTTAGCGCCATCGCTCTTCAATGAAAATCAGTTCAGCATTACACACACCATCAAATCTCTGTTGTTTATCCCCTCAGAAAATGAATTCACAGGATCTACCACACCGGTGCTCGGGCCAGGATGGAGCCTTAACTTTGAAATGTTCTTCTACTATATCTTCGCATTGTTTCTTCTGTTCCCAAGAAATTACCTGATACCCGGATTATTTTTTCTGTTTATTGGTTTGTCGGCCGTCGGGTATTATTTTCAGCCCGAGAACATGGCGCTGCAGGTCTATACAAACACCCTGTTAATCGAATTCCTTTTTGGTTGTTTTATCGGGTTCCTGTACAAAGCCAATGTAAAATTTAATTTATTCACCTGTTATTTTTTCATCGTAGTCGGCCTCGCCTGGCTAAAATCTTCTGTGTTTTATGGTACGCCGGATTATCTGGACGAAAACCGTTTTATTACCTGGGGCATAGGTGCAGCATTTTTTGTAACAGGCTTTGCCTTCCTGGAAAAAATATACACCTTAAAATCAAAGCTACTGCTTGCTATCGGTGAAAGTTCATATTCTATCTACCTGACTCACATCTTTGTGCTGCCCATAATCGCGAAAATCTGGGCATCCATACACCTGAATAATTACCTTGCCGAAGAGGTATTTGTATTTACCGCGTCTGTACTGTCAGTTATTTTTGGGCACCTGGCTTACAAGGTAACCGAAAAACCTGTCACCAATTTCCTGAACACCAACTACAGGCAATTAAAACTATCCAAAACCTTAAACAACCGGGCACAATCCGGGTTATAAAAACCTGCTATGGCTTGATGATTTATCCACAACATTGATATTCATCAAGCCCTCCACACGAATTTAAATTCACTGATCGACAGGCAAATACCCATCCAATTACTACCCGATTTCCTGCCGATCCATCTCATCATCCATACGCCGAAATACGCCTGATCCTTTGACTAGACAGGCTTTTCCCCGTAGCATTGCCGCCCTGTTGTAGATAATTTCGAGAAAGTTTATGCACAATATAAAGGTAAAGAACTTTTCCGTCGGTAAAGGCGAGAAACTCTGTGTGATTGCCGGCCCCTGCCTGATGGAAAGTCAGGACCTGGGCATGCGCGTTGCTGAACACATGGTGGGCCTTTCTGAAAAACTGGGCTTCAACTACGTATTCAAGTCCTCCTATGAAAAAGACAACCGGGGCGCGGCCAGCAACCCCCGCGGCCTGGGCATCCAGGAAGGCCTGAAGGCGCAC
>JAOUKJ010000741.1 GCA_029882675.1 Cyclobacteriaceae bacterium | reverse complement strand
GAGAAATAGAATTTTGATTGTTACAGTTGAAATCATGGTCATCATATAATCCTATAACATAGCCCGAATTGTCGGGCCAGACCATTGGGAGGAGGGGTTTGGTTGATGTTGAGAGTGCAGTAAGTGAGGGTATTCTTACCCAATTCCACAATTCCACAAAAAGCTACACCACATCCGCCATAATCTTCTCAACACTTTTAAAATAGACCAGACCCGTAAAAAACAGTACAAAAATAATCCCCAGCGACAGCCAGGAATATACCGAAAGGCCCTCTCCGCCTAATATACTCCACCGGTACCCTTCCACCACACCGGCCATAGGATTGAGGTGATAGAGCCACTGGTAGTTTTCAGGGATCATATTTACAGGATAGGCAATAGGCGTAGCATACAGCCCAACCTGCACCAAAAAGGGCACCACATGTTGAAAGTCTCTGTACCTTACCGTTAGTGCCGACAGCCATATCCCTGCCCCGAGGGCCGCCATCACATTCATGATAAAAAACAAAGGCAGATAAACAATTCCCGCCGAAGGTACAATTCGAAAATACCCCATCAATATAATCAGGAAAACCAGCGCCACCAGGAAATCAACCAGGCCGGTCACAGCCTTTGACAAGGGGATAACCAGCCTTGGGAAATATACTTTTTTCACCATCTCCTGCGCCCCAATCACCGATTGGCCGGATTGGCCCAATACGTAGGCAAAGTATGACCAGGCCAGCATACCGCTGAGGGCATAGACCGGATAAGGCACATCACCTGTCTCTACTTTAATCGCCCTCCCGAAGATCAGGGTAAAGATCAACAAGGTGGCCAGGGGTTGGATGAGTGCCCATATCAGCCCCAGGGCCGTCTGAGCATAGCGCACCCGCAGGTCGCGCCAGGCCAGGGTGTAAAAAAGATCGCGGTAGGCGATAAGCTCTTTGATGCCCAGGCTGATGGACTTTTTGTTGGCATCTATGATGATTTTAGACATGGATTATTTTAATAAATCACTGAAGAAATTCATACAAAGACGCAAAGAAGAACTATATACTGAATATTCATGCAGGTTGATTTTTTAACAAATAGGTTTTCACTCCTTTCAAATCCCCTCTTTCTTCCCCGTCCCGTCTTGCTAATCATATTTAAAAAAAGCTATCGCACCGTCACTCACAAAAATGACATGCTTCAAAGCCCTTTTTGTCCAACACATGCACGCAAGTTAATATGATTTAATGGATAAGCGTAACCAGTAGGGAGTGAAAAATTGACTGAAGTAAGAAATCGAAGGAAGTTTAACGAGAATTTATGGTTGCCCCACCCCACGGTCTGAACCTTGATTTATGGAATTTATATGATTGTCATGGCCTTTTAAATTATAAGAATCATATAAACCCTATATTTGTCCAAGCACTTTTTTATGCCAGCAATAAATATTATTTTCATTACTCCATACCCTCCCGGCGAGGCACCCTCTCAGCGTTTTCGTTTTGAACAATATCCTGACTCGCTGAAAAATAATGGCTTCATCTATACATTAGCCCCTTTTTTGAATAAGCGGGGATGGGGTACTTTATATCTAAATGGTCAATACCTAAAAAAAGCCGGGCACCTGATGTTTGGTTTTATTAAACGCTTTTTTCTGCTTTTTACACTAACCAAATACAGTCACGTTTTTATCCATCGGGAGGCCGCGCCACTGGCCCCCCCTGTTTTCGAATGGTTTATCGCTAAAATATTGAGAAAAAAAATTATCTACGATTTCGATGATGCCATCTGGCTGGAAGACCCGCAGGAAAAAGGAACATTACTATCCCGGCTAAAATGGAAGGGCAAAGTAAAAAACATCATCCGGTGGAGCTATAAGGTAAGCTGCGGGAATGAATACCTGGCTCAGTATGCCAGACCGTTTAACAAAAACGTAATTGTCAACCCGACGACTATTGACAGTGAAAGCCTGCACAATCCGACATTGTATAAAACAGTAAATTCGGGCAAGGTAACCATTGGCTGGACGGGTACGCATTCCACCCTTCCCTACCTCCAGCCTTTGATCCCGGTACTGGACGTGCTGGAAACAGAACTG
>JAOUKJ010000158.1 GCA_029882675.1 Cyclobacteriaceae bacterium | reverse complement strand
CACCGCCCGAAAAACCTTTATCATCAATGAAGAAGGCAACATCGAAAATATTATCGAAAAAGTAAACACGAAAGACCACACCAGCCAGATTTTACAGTGATCAGTAAACAGTGATCAGTAAACAGTAATCGGGAGAAATGTCATTCTGCTCCGGTTTTATTCGGAGAGAGTGCCTCCTTTCATTTTATTTCGGGAAGTATTCACTGAACTGCGACCCGAAGGATTATCATTTTATGGCCTCACTGACGAGCTTCACCATTTCGCCGATCTTTGCCGGTTCCAGCCAACGGGTGACGATCACCAGATTGGTTTTATCGTCTATTACAATGAAATTACCACCAAAGCCCGCGGCATAATACAGGTGTTCAGGTACGCCCTCCCACTTGCGGGGGCCTTTGTTGAGCCACCACATATAGCCATAGCTCTCCATGGCAACGGAAGGGACTCGTGCCTGTTGAATCCACTCGGTGGAAATGATCTGCTTGTCTTTCCATTTTCCCTGGTTCATAAACAAAAGTCCGAAACGCGCATGGTCTTCGGTATTGATAAAAACACCACCTCCGGAATGTCCTCCCCCACTTACTGACTGCACCTGGCTGGCATCCACATTTACCCAGGACTTCCCGTAACCATACCAGCGCCAGGTCGTCGAGGCACCAATGGGATCCATCACTTTTTCTTTTAACACCTGTGGCAATGGCCTTCGCCAAACCTGCAACAAGGCGTAGGCCAGCACATTGACCCGCACATCGTTGTATTCAAACACACTGCCCGGCTCATTAAATTCCCGCATCTTCCAGTCATCTATACCCCCTTCCCGGGGTGGCCTGTCGGCCCAGTCTCTCATGCCAAACAAATCGCCCGACCAATCGGAGTTTTGCTGCAACAGGTGCTCCCAGTTGATTTGGCTGTTGTGTTCCCCCTCGAAGGTGCCGTCCCATACATAATCAGATACTTTGTCCTTCACGTCGGCTATAAGCCCTTCGTCCCTGGCCAGTCCGGCCACGGTGGACAGGTAGCTCTTGGTCACACTGAAAGTCATGTCCACCCTGTTCACATCACCCCATTCGGCCACTTTATAACCGTTTTTGAGAATAATCCCTGCCGGGCCACCCCGCTCCTTTACCGGACCGGCTATTTCGTGGTAGGGCTCATGCGCAAAGGATTTTAAAATGGCAATGCGCAGATCCCTATCGCCTGAATATTCATTATTTTGTGCGAAGTCTATGGCTTTTTGCAACCTGGCCGCATCCATGCCGGCTTTTTTGGGCGTGACGGTTTCCCACTGGCCACGGGGCGGGAAGTAGCTAGCAGACTGTGTGTAGGCACAGAGTGAAAGTGAGAACAAGAATGAGAGGGTTAGAGCTGCCCTTTTTAGCAAGGTCAAATATTTTTTCATCGGCTTAGGATTTTCCATGCAAGATAATCAACCCTGGGCCATACCCAAAAATGCGATGATTTTTTCCACCTGTCACTCCGCCACCTGCACACAGATCAAGCGGTTTTGATCACGGATGAGCAAGTTTCCATTGGCCAGGGCAATGGGTGCCCAGTTTTGAACAGGGCCCGCACCCGGTGTGGGAGCACCTTCTTCATTTTCGCTGACAGGTGCCAGTATTTCTGCTGATGAAACCGGCTTAAAACCTGTGGGACTCGGCTCAATGAGGTATAAAGAATTTTCACCATCGGTGGCCAATATCAGCCCTTCAGCCATGACCATACTGCCTTTATTAAACCCAGGATCGCGTTTGGTTTTCCACATAATTTCACCACTCATATTCATACAGGCCAGGCCATCCCTTCTGTTGTTCGTTCCGTACTGCGCATAAAAATGGTCTTTATACAAAATCGGAGGTTTGGTCTGGTCGCCGAATTCTTCTGTCTTAAAAAGCTCGGTGGTAATATATTTCCCATCACTGTCTTTTTCTACCCTGATCATTACCGCACCAAGTTCATAGCCGCCAACAACCAGTACTCTGTTTTCTCCGGCGTCCACAGCGCCGGGTACAGGTATGGCGCATACCCACTGATCATACTCCCATAAAACTGTCCCTGACAGCGGATCCAGTCCAATGATTTTCCCTCCGGTTTTGGGTCCGTTTCTCGGGCCGGACGATGCTGTGACCATAACGATGTGATCTTCTCCATGTATTTTGGCCACATTCGGGCTTACATATCCGGTAGGCCCCAACGAAGGCGTTTTCCATTTCACAGCACCCGTAGCCTTATCATAAGCCACTACACCGGCCTCAGGAGCCTGAGAAGCCAGAATCAATAGATCCCCGTATATCAATGGGTTTTGTGTAATGGCCCATTTCGGGACATCTCCCCCACCATAGTCCTTCCAGATGTTTTTGTTCCAGACAGGCTTGTGCGTATTGATATCGATGCAATATAAGTTACCAAAAGGCCCACAGGTATAAACATAGTTACCATCAACTGTCGGTACAGTGCGCGAGCCCGGAAAACTTACCGAACCAGGAGCTTCATATTCAAACCTCCACAACTCTTCACCGTTCAAAAAGTCCAGACATCGCAATATATCGCCCATCTCATCATCCCGATCGAGTAAATAAACCTTACCGTCTTTTATAGCCGGCCCTCCAAATCCAATACCTACATCCACTGTCCATTTCACTTCAGGGCCCCCTTCCGGCCAGTCCCTCAAAAGACCCTGCTGTTCGGTTTTACCATTTCTGTCCGGCCCTAAAAACTGCGGCCAGTCCTGTGCAATCACGACGGTGAGGTTTAACATAAAAACAACTGCCAGTATTTGCGCTTTGATCAATCCGGTTTTCATAATTTCTAAAAGTTTGGGTTAAGAAAAAATCCCAATTCATGCGTCTCTGGTTTCCACATTGTTAAACGATCTGCAAACGCGATATCACGTTTTATGTTTAACGTCTTTAAGTTAAGAAAAATCATTGGATGGTCTACTGAAAACGGTTGATTTTAATTTCCTTTTTCTCACTTTGCCAGATAGTGGATGCTGTAGCATAGCCAACAATTTTTTCATGATCAATCAGGGCATCAGAAGGCCCGTAACTGGGAGCCAGCGCCCTGATGGCCTTCGTAATCTCGTCCCTGATCTGAACCAGTGTTTATCCTGCGGGCACATAGGAGGGCTTGTATTCATATAACCCTTCCAGCTGACCAAAACCGCCATCACCAATCATCGTGCAGAGCGTGGCTGCCGCTTCGGACAAATGTCCGCCTGCGCTGTCTCCGGTTACGGCTATACGGTCGGGATCGAGGCCGTATTCAGCGGCATGCTCCCGGATGTGTATCATAGCACTAAATACGTCTTCAATCAGGTTGTGCATATAGTTAGGTTTAGCGTCACCCTCCGGGTCATTGACCCTGCGATAGTCTATACTAAATACCACATACTGATTATCTTTGGTCAGTTCACGGGCCAGTCCCCGCATAATTTCTTCATTGTTGGACGACCAGCCACCTCCGTGAATAATGATAACACCAGGCAGGTTTTGCTGTTATTTCCTGTTCTTGAAATTTCCGGACAATTTAGTCATTTTATCTGATGGTAAAAGCCAGCCTCAGCCTGCACTGATCCATGCAGGGTGGAAATGGTGTATTATAGTTGTTGTATCGCAGGTTCGGTGTGGACGTGCAGGGTCGAAAATTTCTTCACCCTTACTGCACCACGATACTCTTTTCCGTCACTGCTGCCACCAGGAAAAAACCCAGGGCATCATTATCGATATTGGTGACGGGATTGGCCGGGGGCGGGCCAAACATACCACCATCGTTGTTGATCACAAACTGAAGGTCCAGATAGTAAGCATAGGCCTGCCTGGTGATGCCATACATTTCGACCTTGGCGGTATCGGACTGGTTATAGAAAAAAGGAATGGGCACACCATTAATGGCCTCGCCGAGGGCCGTATCATCAGCAATGTAGATGTCATTTTCATAAGCCCGAGTTACCACATTGTTCTTGTAAAAGCGCATCAGGTAAAAATCTTCCGTCTCCCTGGGCTCCCGGGCATATACCTTCACGATATAAGCATCCTCCGGGGCGGACTGACCGATCAGGCCAGGGACACTGCGTACTGCCTGCAGGGAATCTATCTGCCCGACAGCCATCATAACGTCTTCAGACCGGTAGGTCACGCCTCCGTAATCCACCTGCAAAAAATACCGGTCTCCTACCACACCTCTTACCCCTTTTGGGGGCAAATAAAAACCTATTGAGTCAGTACTTCCGAAGGGATTATGTTGAAAAACAACAACATTTCCCTTTTCATCCAGAATACTAACTTCTGCCCCTGCAACACGATCCGGAGCCCGGTCATCATAAAAGGAAACTGATTGAGATATTTTAACAAAATTATTGGCAGGCACATTCGTCCACTGTCCTTCTATAACAATGCGGGGTGGTGTTTGCTCAATGTCGAGCTCAATCACCTCATCGCATGCCACCAGCCCGATCACCAACCCTATTAAAACGATATTTAATCTTCCTCCTTTCATCGGGTCTCTTTAGTCTTTTCCATTATTCAAAATTCAATCTTTAAGACATTATTTCCTTTCTCTTTTTCATGCCCGAAAACTTCAGACTTACCTCCTATCTCTAAAAATCCACATTCCATGTCACAGATGGTAAAATGGGAAATATATAGATCATCCGGGCCTCTTTTTGTGTACGGTTTGGCAGCGGATTCCCGTTCTCATCTTCCGGTACCTGTGTATAAATAGTGAACGGGTTTTTTCGGCTATAGACATTATACACCGAAAAAGACCAGCTACTCTTCAATTTCCACTGCTTTTTATGCCGGGGATACAAATTGGCCGAGATATCCGCCCGATGGTAGGCCGGCAGGCGATAACCATTCCTTTCCGTAATCAGGTCGGGCACATAAAACCCTTCGATCTCATACTTTCCTGAAGGGATCGTGACCGGTCGGCCTGATCCGTAGTTGAAATTTGCCCCAAAAGTCCATTTATCACTCAATTCATAGGTTGCTACAGCGTTAAAAGAGTGGGGTCGGTCATAATTAGCCGGAAAGGCCCTGCCTAAATTCACATCCGGCACTTCCCGCTGTGTTTTCGACCATGTATAACTGAGAAAACCGGTGAACCGTCCTTTCTGTTTCTGCACCATCGTTTCGCCTCCATAGCTCCATGATCTTCCCTGTCTGAATTCAATGGGCAGATCCTTATTAAAAAACAACTGGGCGTTGTCGGCAAAGTCAGTCACATCCATCATGGTTTTATAGTAACCCTCCAGGGAAAACTCCAACGTATTTTTCATAAAATTCCGAAAATAACCCAATGCAACAAGGTCGGCCTTTTGTGGCCGCAGATAGGCAGAACTGGGCTGCCAGGTATTGAAAGGGAGGGGTACGGTGCCACTGGATATCAGGTGTGTGTTTTGCACCATCCGGTTGTAAGACGTTTTGAGGGAACTGCGACTATTCAGCATATATCGCATGGAAAAACGGGGCTCCGGGTTGATATAGGCTTTTATCGTCTCCATTTTGTCATAGTGTCTTTCACTTGTTCTCACTGACAACACATGATCTGCGGGATCGCTGTAAGTATATATCGTTGCCGATCCCACGTGCTGAAACAATGATAGCCGGAGACCATATTGCAAATCAAGTCTTTCACTTATCTTGTTCTTTATATCGATGTATACATTGTGATCAAGGGCATACAGGTGATCCTGTTTCAGCCCATTAATAAAGGAATCTTCCCCCAGGGGTGTTATGGTACCGGGTTCAAACTCACGGTATGTACCCATGTATCCAAATTCGATCTCCAGGGCGGGGCTGATATAATAAGAAAGGTCTTCCTTTAGTGTATATTCGGTGATATCAGCATACCACTGGAAACCCTGAACGGCATCCTGCAATCCCAGCTTATAATCAAACTGACTTGCAATTAAGGAGGTATTTGAGAATAAGCGGTCGTTGAACAGGTGGTTCCACCGCAGGGTTGCCGTCCGGTTTCCCCATCCAAAATTAAAGGTATCGCTAAAATCGAAGTTGTCACGCCCCAGATAAAAGGCTGCAAAAAAGCGGTTTTTCTGGTTATGCCTCCAGTTTATTTTCGCATTGAGGTCATAAAAACGTACGAAGTTTTTTTCTCCTGCTGCCTTCAACAGGGCATCGACATACGACCGCCTGGCGGATATGATAAACGAACCCTTTTCCTTTTTAAGCGGCCCCTCCAGCATGGCTTTTGATGCCAGCAGGCCAATCCCTGCTGACCCTTTAAACTCCTTGAAATTCCCGTCGCGGGTTCTTACATCCAGGATACTCGACAGTTTTCCTCCATAACGCGATGGGATACCCCCCTTATACAGTTCCGAACTCTTGATCACGTCGGAGTTAAACACTGAAAAAAGCCCGAACAGGTGGCTGGGATCATACACCGGGGCCTCATCGATAAGGATGAGGTTTTGGTCTGCACTGCCCCCACGCACAAAAAAGCTGCTGGTTCCCTCCCCTGCCGACACCACGCCGGGTAGCATTTGGATGGCTTTGATGATGTCCGGTTCACCAAAAAGCGCAGGTAATCTTTTCACCTGCTCAATGTTTAATTCATTTTTACTCATGCCCACGTCTGTAATGTTGGCATCGGGTGCCCGGCCCGTTATCACCACTTCATCCATCTGGGTCACTTGTTCTTCGAGGGCTATATTTAAGTCCGTGTTCTCGTAAAGCTCAAGTTTTATGGTTTGCTCAACATAACCTAAATAGCGAAAAATGAGATCATAATCACCCGATGGGAGGGTGAGAGAATAAAAGCCATAGACATTTGTCACCGTACCCGTGCCCGTACCCTCCAGATAAACACTGACCCCAATCAACTCTTCTCCGCTGGCATTGTCGCGCACATAACCACTTACCGTGAATTTCGTTTGTGCCAATAAAACCGACAATGGTAAAAATATGAGGATAACAAAAACTAGTAATTTCCGCATGCAAGGGCCTTCTCAATAATAAACATCGTATAACGTTACGTGGTTTTGCTTTAAAAGTTATAAATTATGCTACAAATAAACGCATAATATTTTATGGCAGTGCATTATCCGGATTATAAAGCGCCATTCTGGATGGTAAACAAACATCTGGAAACCATTGTTCCGGCCATGTGGAGAAAGGTAGAGGCCGGACCCTTCCGAAATGAACGCATTACGACCCCCGACAATGACTTTCTAGACCTGGATTGGCTGGAAAATGGCAGCCATAAAGCCGTAATCCTTTCTCATGGATTGGAGGGTAATTCCCAAAGACCCTATATGATAGGTATGGCCAAAATATTTTATAGCCATGGCTATGACACCATCAACTGGAACTTCAGGGGGTGCAGCGGAGAAATAAACAAACAACTGCGTTTTTATCATAGTGGGGCCACCGATGATCTGGATACTGTCGTTCGCCATGTTATTTCCACCGGAAAATATGATCAAATCAACCTGATTGGTTTTAGCCTGGGGGGAAACCTCACCCTCAAATACCTGGGTGAGCAGGGGGAGCAGGCCAAAGAATTGCTTAGCCGGGCTGTGGCCATATCAGCCCCACTGCACCTCTCCGATAGCTGCCAGGCAATCAGCAGCCTGGAAAACAGCCTGTATGAAAAACAGTTTTTAAAAGAGCTGAAACAAAAAGTGGCTCAAAAAGCAAAATTACACCCCAATGAACTGGATATCTCGGCCCTGGAAAATATCAACACCCTGTGGGACTTTGACAACCAATATACAGCGCCTTTACACGGATTCAAAGACGCCGAAGACTATTACAGGAAATGCAGCTCGCTGTGGTCCCTGAAAAACATCAGGATACCTACACTGATTATCAATGCAAAAAATGACACCTTCCTCTCTGCCTCCTGCTTCCCGGTAAAAGAGCTTGATGACAATCCCTGGGTAGAGCTGGACATCACGGCCCAGGGTGGGCATGTGGGCTTTGCCGCCACCGATGACGATGGGCACTACTGGTCGGAAAAGCGGGCGCTGGAATTTGTGGAATCTTCGAATCGTTGATCCGATCAAACGAATCGATACTTGCCTTTACTTTATCGGTGAAGGTGGAAATGTATGACGGTCTCTTTGTGGATTCTGCGCCTTTTTGGAGAACTTTTTTGTTAATAAAGTCGTAGGTTGATTTTGACTACGTTACGGAGAACATCATGGTCATCAAATATATCACAGGGATCACCGCTCAAGACAGGAAGGAAGAGGATAAAATAAAGACTAACCTCTGGCAGGAATTCGGAATTTTGTGCTGATTCAATAAAAAAAATCGGTTTGGAGAATTAGCCCCAAACCGATAAATATTT
>JAOUKJ010000740.1 GCA_029882675.1 Cyclobacteriaceae bacterium | reverse complement strand
GTGAAGGGAAGAAAAGCCCCGTCATTAAAGACATTACAGTTTTGATATATTTCCAGCAGTGAGGTGCCCTTGTGGGCATTGGCTGCAGTGACCATCTCGCGCAAGTGTTTAGGATCTCTGTCCATAGTACGTGCCAGGAATGTTCCATCGGCGCCCAGGGCCAGGGCCAGGGGATTGAACGGGTGATCTACCGAGCCTACCGGTGAGGAGGCGGAAACACTACCCAAGGGTGAAGTAGGTGAATACTGCCCTTTGGTCAGTCCATAAATCTGGTTGTTGAAAAGCAACACATTAATGTCGAAGTTTCTGCGTAAGAGGTGAATGATGTGGTTACCACCAATAGAAAGTGAATCGCCATCACCTGTAATGACCCAAACGCTCAATTCCGGATTGCTTATTTTTAAGCCACTGGCAATAGCCGGGGCACGACCATGAATGCTGTGCATCCCATAGGTATTCATATAATATGGAAACCTGGAGGAACAGCCAATACCTGATATAAATGCGATGTTTTCACGTGCTACGCCTGTTTCAGGAAGAACGGATTGCACCTGCTTAAGTATGCTGTAGTCACCACATCCCGGACACCACCGTACATCCTGATCGGAGGAGAAGTCTTTTGCTTTAAGTACTGTTTCCATATTATTGTTTAGTATATTCGTATTCTTTAGTAACTCTTGTTTTTATTTCTGCAACAGTAAAAGGAAGTCCTCTTACCTTACATATTCTTTCAGCATCAACCAGGTATTTACCCCGAATAAGCTGTGCCAGCTGGCCGGTATTCATTTCCGGAATAATCACCTTTCTGTGTCGTTTTAAGATGCCTTCCAGATCTTTTGGCAGTGGATTAAGGTGTCGTAAATGTACACTCGCCACTTTCAATCCTTCTTCATTCAGTTCTTTTATAGCGGTTGTAATGGCTCCATAGGTGGAGCCCCAACCCAATACCAGAATGTCGGCATCAGGATCGCCATATACTTTCAGTGGAGGAATAGTATCTGCGATCATATCTATTTTGGCTTGCCGCACTTTCGTCATGGCCGCGTGGTTATCCGGGTCGTAGGATACGTTGCCTGTATCGAGTTCTTTTTCCAGTCCACCTATACGGTGCTCAAATCCCTTCAGTCCGGGAACCGCCCAAGGCCTTACGAATTTATCATTACGTAAATAGGGCAAAAAATCTTCACTCTTGTGATCTTCCAGTGGTTTCGTGTTTTGGATCGAAGGAAGGTCTGCTGCACTTGGGAAGTTCCAGGGTTCAGACCCGTTGGCAATATATCCGTCTGTCAGAAGGATTACGGGGGTCATGTGTTCAATCGCAATTCTGCTGGCTTCAAAGGCTGCATCAAAGCAGTCACTGGGCGAACACCCGGCTATAACAGGCATGGGTGCTTCGCCATGTCTTCCATATAAAGCCTGAAAAAGGTCGGATTGTTCCGTTTTTGTCGGCAGGCCTGTCGATGGGCCACCGCGTTGCACATTGACAACGACTAATGGCAGCTCCAATATGACGGCCAGCCCCAGGGCTTCTCCCTTTAGGGCTATCCCGGGCCCCGATGAAGCCGTAGCAGCCAGGCTTCCACCAAAAGAAGCGCCAATAGCAGAGGCTACACCGGCAATTTCGTCTTCAGCCTGAAAAGTCTTTACTCCAAAATTTTTGTGCCGGGATAGAAAGTGCAGAATATCTGTGGCGGGGGTAATGGGGTAGCTGCCATAAAACAAATTTAAGTTTGCTTTTTCAGCAGCGGCGATCAGCCCGAGGGCTGTGGCCTCATTGCCTTTTACATTTCTGTAAACACCTTTTGGCATGGGCGCCCTTTCAACATTGTAACGCGAATAAAAGACCTCTTTCGTGTCGGCCAGGTTATAGCCTGTTTTCAATGCGGAAATATTGGCGTCCCTGATTTCTGGTTTTTTGTGGAATTTTTCCTTCAGAAAGTTGATGGTATAATCCATTGGCCGGTTGTACATCCAATAGATGAAACCAAGCACAAGCATATTTTTACAACGATCAATTTCCTTTGCGCCCAGCCCGGAATCGACCAATGCCGTTCGGGTAAGCTTGGCCACTG
>JAOUKJ010000739.1 GCA_029882675.1 Cyclobacteriaceae bacterium | reverse complement strand
AAAATACATTACTATGCATTTGTTTTGGACAGAAACTACACAGGAATGATTCGGAAAATATTTACACTTTTTAAAATCAACACCGATATTCATATACGTACAAAAAAATAATGACTAAGCTGAAACACCCCATATCCGCCATCCTTTTTGTGGTACCGTTCTTTTTCTTTACCGTTGTCATATGGTCCTGCACAACACGATCCCCTGTCAGCGAAACTGAAGCGGTACAACAGCAGGATACTGTCGCATTTATCAAACATACTGTCCACTCGGCGTTTATCTCGGAAGGCGTGGCCGTGGGAGACATCAACAGCGATGGAAAGACAGACATCCTGGCCGGGGCCTATTGGTTTGAAGCACCGGACTGGACGCCCCATGAAATATGGGCACCGGTGGCCTATGATTATACCACGGGCTACAGCCGGTCGTTTCTCAACTGGGCCGTTGATGTGAATGGTGACGGGCATACCGATTACATCAATGGGGGCTTTCCGGGCCAGGATATCCATTGGTACGAAAACCCTGGAGATACAGGCGGGCACTGGAAAGAGTACCTGATCGATACCATGGCCTGCAACGAGTCGCCCATGATGGCCGATGTGAACAACGACGGTATGCCCGACCTGGTGTTTGGCTTTGAGCCTACCGGACAGATGGTGAGCTACCAGATGACCGGAAAAGGAGGGGAGGACGCCTGGAAGCGCGTGCCCATCGGGGCGGAAGGACTACCCGGGAGTGGCAAGTTCTCGCACGGTCTGGGCTTTGGCGACATTAACAAAGATGGCCGCAACGATGTGTTTGTGCGTGAAGGCTGGTGGGAAGCCCCGGAGAACCGGGACGAAGTACCATGGCCGTTCCACCCGGCCAGCCTGGGAGAACCGGCCTCACAGATGTACACCTACGACTTCGACCAGGACGGTGATATGGACGTGGTGTCGGCTTCGGCCCATAATTATGGCATGTGGTGGCACGAACAGACAGATGCTACTGACAGCCTGGTATTTGAGCCCCATCTGATCACGGATCAGTACTCCCAAAACCACGGCGTCGCTTTTACGGACATCAACGCAGACGGCCTGCCCGACCTGGTGACCGGAAAGCGTTTTTATGCCCATAACGGTAAAGACCCCGGGGGAAAAGAAACACCGTATTTGTTTTGGTTTGAATACCAGCGTGATGAAAACAACCGGCCCAACTGGACAAAACACATCATTGATAACAACTCAGGCGTGGGCCTCCAGATAGTCACCGAAGACATGAATGGCGACGGGAAGCCGGATCTTGTGATGGCTAACAAGAAAGGGGTGTATTATTTTGAGCAGAAGTAGCGATTACATAAAAAGGCAGGCGAGAGGCAAGGGCTACTACCCTCCCGAGTCGATTCAGGATGGCTTGACGATTAACTCGCAGATGAGAAATGGCAGTATGGCGAATGACTTCCTTTTCCAGGGACAGGAACGACAAGACGAATTAGACTTGGGTTGGTCGCAGTTCAAGTGGCGGAACCATGATCCGACCATTGGGAGGTTTTTTAATATTGATCCGTTGGCAGAGGATTATATGTATAATAGTGTGTATGCTTTTAGTGAGAACAGGGTTATTGACGGTGTTGAGTTGGAGAGGTTGGAATGGGAGACAATAAAAGAAATAGGTAAGGGCTTTAAGCAATTAGGTAAAAAACTAAAAAGCTCCGAGTCATACGAGGATATTAAAAAAGGATTTGAAGAAGCAGGGCAAACAGTAAAACAAAGTGTTTCAGAAGTAAAAGATACTGCTGGTGATGCAGTAGAAAAAACAATTGATGCAATTGGAGAATATATTCCTCAAGTAATAGTGGATCAAAATTGAATAGGAGAGGATTTTAAAATGGAACCGAACAAAAAAACTATCGTGGTTTCGAAGGATGATATGGATGATATTAAAACAGCAACTAAGGCAGCAAGTAAATCAAATGCACCATCTCTCGGTCGATCGGAAAAGAGAGCATCTGGAGCTAGTGGTAACTTAAATTCAGAGGTAAATGAAACAAGGTATGTGGACGATGAGGGCTATTCAATTTATTCAAATGCCGGAGGGG
>JAOUKJ010000738.1 GCA_029882675.1 Cyclobacteriaceae bacterium | reverse complement strand
GATAAAAACACAAAGATTACAGGCAGTGTAAACTGTGCGGCAAAACTAACGAACGACCTGAAGCTATCCGAAATCCATGAAGGCTTCAAAAGCTCTACGGGCTTTGATGTCATTATAAAAAAAGGAGCAGAAACAAACGCCTCTTTCTCCTTTAGCGGCTACGAGGAGGGCTTTGATGGAAGCTGGACAATGGGGACACTTCGAAAAATAAATCTACTCCTTTTAAAGGAAAAAGCCCTGCTGGCCAAAGTAGAAAACGGTTCCTGGAAAGAAGGCCGGATAGAAGGTACACTGATTGCCTTGCCCAATGCAACATTCAAATCTTCCCATGGTACCATCAAAGTAAAAACCATGTCACTGGGTGTTTCCTTTTATCCTTTCGAGGACAATCACCAATTCAAGCTGACCAAGGGGAAAGCAGGCTTTGAAGTCGCTGAAATAAAAGGACTAAAAGGGAGTCTTCTTTTTAACTGTGATTTTGATGCAGAAAATATAATTGCCAAAGTAGACAACCGCTCCACCATTTCAGGCTACGGCTTGTCTTTTGCCGATTTCAACATCACCGCATCCTTCAACAGGCAGTTTGAACCCCTCATCATTGAAGGCAGTATGAGCGGGAAACATGCGAAATTCAACACTTCCATAACCATAGATCAATTTATTATTGAAAACGGCGCGCTAGCCACACTGGTTGCAAAAAACTCAAGGGTAAACTACCAGGGCTTTGATTTTGAATTAAATAACCTGGCCTACACTGAAAAATTGCTCGACATATCCGCTAAAGTGGAACTCAATCTGGGAGGTGACGGGGCCAAACTGGTGGTAGATAAGTTCCACATCGACTCAACCGGCACAGTGACCATAGGCGCTATCAAAGGCCGCTTGGACAAAAGCCCTGTACTGATGGAATTTGCGGCCACTTTTGAAGAACAGCGTTTTAAAGGAGATTTCAATGGCGAGTTTGGTGATTTCTTTGGCCTGTCAGGCACCATTGATATAGGCCGTCAGGAAGACTATCACTTTGGGTACCTTTCCCTCAAATCTTCAGCGAATATTCCTGTAGCGCCGGGCATTAAGATATCACGATTGAGTGGAAACCTGGGCTATAATTACCGACTCAACTACAACACGACAAAAAAAACATTTACAGGGACACCTTACAAAGGCAATTACCTCATTGGTTTTGGGCTGGGCCTGTCTGATCAGGCCAATATCATGGAGATTTATGGCAACCCCATACTCCAGTTTGGGAAGGATCGTGTAGAACTGGCTATGATCGGAACGGTAAGCGTGCCCCGGAAAGCACCTAATTTTAGTGGGAAGCTAAACGTCAATTACAACCTAACCGACAACATTGTTCGTGGTAACCTCTCCTCGGATATTATGGTACCGGCCAAAAGCGGCACACTTATAAAAGGTAAAAACCTCTCCTTTGATTTTTATCATTCGGAAAGTTCATGGTCTGTGGAAAGTACGCATCTCCAGGCTACTGTGCTTAAAGTGCTTACATTCACAGGAAATATCGATCTGGTAAAAAAGGAAAATGGCCTGGTATTCGGATCGCTCGATGGCATGGCTGACTTTCATTACGACTACACCATGACCGGCGAATTGTGGATCGGGACATTTACCGGAAAATTGGAACTGGGATTCAATGCCATGGCTCAGCTCACGGTCACCGAACAGGAAGTGTCAGGAAAAGTATCATCCACAATTTACGGTTCAATCGACCTGCTACTTACCTCTAAACTGCTGGGGGAAGTGGGCGTTTCCACGTCATTCAGCGGTTCCGCACAAATAGAACGACAAAACAGCAAAAACCAGCTGGACGCTGAAGTGGACTTCCAGTTTGAAGTCATGAGCGAAAAAGTCGAATACTCCAGGGAAATCAATATAGAAATTTGAATAAATTATGAAAAAGCCAATGATTATTACCCTCATTCTCCAGGTTACGATAATGAGCTATGCACAACAATCTCCTTATATCTTTTATGGTGAAAAGACATCGAAAGATGTCCGGTTGATCTTTATCCCTGAATCATGGCCCCAGGGCGTACGTGGTTTTATCATTATGAAAA
>JAOUKJ010000736.1 GCA_029882675.1 Cyclobacteriaceae bacterium | reverse complement strand
TCATTCACTAATATAAATATTATACCTTAATGAATGGTATATCGTTCAGAATATTTGATACTTGATAAAAGTGCACTATATTTGAAGGATAAATCATTCATTAAATACTAAATGGATACTTTATGACTGATAAATCATTCAAAGAATGGGCATCCATGAGTGACAATGCACTGGCTGAATACATCGGATCATTTGTCAGGCATCACCGCATGGGGCAAAATAAAACACAGGATCAACTGGCCGCCGCCGCAGGTATCAGTCGTTCAACCCTGAGTTTACTTGAACGAGGGAAAACCGTAACGGTTACTACGCTTCTTCAAGTCTTGAGGGTTTTAGATCAATTATCGGTACTTCATGCATTCGAAGTAAAAGAGTCGGTAAGTCCGTTGGCACTGGCGAGGCTACAGAAAGAAAAGCGTCAACGGGCAAGAAGCAAGTCAGGAAAAACAGATGATCATTCAGAAAGTAAAGACTGGTAGATAATGACGGTAGCAGAAGTAAAAATATGGGGGGAGTTTGCCGGAGCAGTAGCTTGGGATGAAGAAACGAGCTATGCCACCTTTGAATATGATCCAAGTTTCTTGCAGTTTGGATGGGACTTATCTCCCTTAAAAATGCCGGTTGCATCGGCCAGTCGTCCCTTTTCATTTCCTGAGCTTCGTAAAGACAAAAATTCGGGATACGACACCTTCAAGGGTTTACCCGGCTTGTTGGCCGATGCTTTGCCCGATAAATACGGAAACCAGTTAATTAACCTATGGTTGGCACAACAAGGTCGGCCACAGGACAGCATGAATCCGGTGGAAATGCTCTGTTTTATCGGAACCCGTGGCATGGGTGCTCTTGAGTTTGAGCCTGCTGTACACAAGGAAACCAAACGGACATTTTCCATTGAAATTGATAGCCTGGTTACTACAGCACAAAAAATATTGAACAAGCGTGAAGCATTTACGACCAATCTCAAGAAAGATGAGCAACAGGCTGTTTTGGAGATATTAAAAATAGGTACTTCAGCCGGAGGCGCCCGGCCTAAAGCCGTGATTGTCTGGAATGAAAAAAGCGGAGAGGTAAAATCAGGTCAAACCAAAGCACCAAAAGGCTTCGAGCATTGGCTGATCAAGCTCGACGGAGTAAGTGATGTACAGTTTGGCAGCAGTCAAGGATATGGCAGAGTGGAAATGGCCTACTACAATATGGCAAAAGCGTGTGGCATAGAGATGATGCCCTCACGTTTATTGGAAGAAAATGGCAGGGCACACTTCATGACTAAACGTTTTGACCGGGAATATGGAGCGGTGAAACATCACATACAAACCTTTTGTGGCCTAAAACATTTTGACTACAACCTCGTGAATAGTTTTAGTTATGAGCAGCTCTTTCAGTGTATGAGAGAGTTGAAACTAACCTATGCAGATGCTGAGCAGATGTTCAGAAGAATGGTATTCAACGTTATTGCCCGGAATTGTGATGATCACACTAAGAATTTTTCCTTTTTATTGAGGAAAGGAGGCAAGTGGGATCTGGCCCCTGCATATGACCTTTGTCATGCGTACCGCCCGGGTAGCGAGTGGGTCAGTCAGCATGCCTTAAGCATCAATGGCAAGAGAAAAGAAATTACCAAAGTAGATTTATTGTTCATTGGAGAATCCATTCGGTGTAAAAAAGCATCAGAGATTATTGATGAAATAAACGATACTGTGAATCAATGGGAAAAATTTGCTAATGAAGTAGGTGTAAATCCAACATTACAAGGTTCAATAGCCAAAACCCTTTTAAATCTTAATAAATGAGAGACAAAGGCAAGGCATGTGAAATAGTAGGCGAATACGGTGGCCGGAAGGCTTTGGTAGCCCGGCGCTATAGTTTACCTGATGATTGAGCCGGGGGATTACAAGAGTAGAGACAAATAGCAATCTGACTCAACCTGATCGTAATGCACCCTTTGCGTCTATTATCTCATATCTATCATCTCCCATCTCCCACCACATCCGTCCAAAATAAATAGATAGGCAAAAAAATAGGTGAGAGTGGAAATTAATCCGAGAAGGATTAATTTAATGTTCGCAAAAACCAACCACCTCACCTA
>JAOUKJ010000737.1 GCA_029882675.1 Cyclobacteriaceae bacterium | reverse complement strand
AGTGAAGTCTGAACTTTTTCAAGCAAACGGAGACCATTCATCACGGGCATTTGGTAATCCGAGATGATGAGATCGGTGTGATGTTCTTGTAACCATTCCAGAGCCGTTGCGCCGTTTTCAGATTCTCCACATTCAAACCCTGCTGATTCTAGCACTCCTCTCACCATTCGGCGAACGGCGGGTTCGTCATCCACGATCAGTACGTGTCGTCCCTGGGTAGAAGGGTTGTTAGTCATCAAGAATAGTCCCTCGGAAAAGATAGATAAACCGTCAGGAAAATTTTCTAAAATTGATGGACCATGTGTAAAAGTTTTTACTACTTTCGTATTGTACATACGTAATACGCCTTGGGGAATACCCTCACCATATATTTTGTGGAATGATTCCTTTGATGCCACAATGCTTAAAAAATGTGCAAAGTGCTGATTGGTCCATGAATGAGCTAGCCTTGTCATCGGAATTTGCTTTACGCACAGCCTTATCCACAGAATGAGTGGATTGGGTCAGCTATTTATAAGATATTGAAAAATATGAATTATCAATTAGATTGCCTGCCATGGTCTCACGGAAGGCCGGGCCACTCATAAACAGGGCTGTGAACGCGGGGTTTTCAGTCAGGGGGCTGTTGAAAACAAATGTCCCACCTTAATCAGGATGGAAAAAGCAAGGCGGCGTTCCCTGCCTTCGCGCTCGCCGCTGAAACCAGCTTTGGCGCGCAAGCGGCCGGAGCAGCTTCGCGCAGGCAGGTCACCAATTTTCCGTGCTCACGTACTGGAAGTACGCTCCGCGCGCTAACAATGGTTTCACCTTTCAGGATGAGCCAGGCAATAGGTTGAGTCCTCCGGGACGCAGTAAGCAATCCTGAGGCCTTCCCTTCGGCAAAGCTCAGGACTGGACGAACCCTTCGAAAGGCTTAGGCCATGTTTTTTTTGAACAGCCCAGATGCCTCAGGAACCCAACGTGTCTGTAGTGTATTTGCCCTTGAAAAAATAATTATTCAACAGGTCCATCAGAATCGTTAAACAACAGACGTTGAATGTCTGAAGATACGTCTGCTTTCAGGGGAACATCTAGTGTTGGGTGTGTTGAGGGAGCGATTCAGATAATTGAGATTGCACGGTCTCAAACAATGGGGTTCCCGTGATCAGTTCCACGCTTGGTAAGTCTAAATGGATAGCCTGTTGAGCGGCGAGGCGGGCGATACGCATGCGGGGAATGGCGATAGATGGAAAAGCTTCTTGAAGGGCGGCAAAGGTTGCCGGCGGTATTTTGACTAAAAATGGATCGTCTTCAGGCGAGGCAAAAATAAAGCATTCCACGTTGGAATGGCCGACTCGATACGTTAATTTGAATGAGAGGTGAGAGGGTTGGAGTGAATCATCTGTTGACGGAAATTGCTGAAACGTACTTTTAACCATCTCAGGTGGCACTCCTGATGGAAGCCCTGGGAGCCATTCTGGTGTACCTGAGAGTTGTCGATGGTAATAGCCATCAGGGGTTTTGGCTACTCGCCAGGTAATATTCTCATTGAAAAAAGAAAGAATTCTTAAGGGCATAATCAGGATAGTGACAGAAGGGTTTTTAAGGCATGATTGTGAAAAAGTGACATGGCCATGAATCCGCAGCATATCTGGTTGGGGCCACGCATTCAAATAGCGAGGGTTTTCCTTCTCTCAAGAGCCTCAGGAATTTTGGTTTGAATAAAAAAATATTTCATGAAAAAGGGAATGGATCTGGCGCAGGAGCCGGCTGTATTTTTTAGTTGTAATTTGCCATGACCCTTTTCATTCATGGGGACAACAAAACCGGAGACTTCATTGAGGTACACTAAATGAAGTAGAATGTTCGAACGCATACCACTATATGTGATGTGTTTTTCCGTAAGTCTGTTATACAGGAAATGAGGTCTGGCCCATTTAAGGGGTATAAGCACAGCGAATTTTAATTTCTATAAAACTCAAGAAATATTCAGAAGTTGGACGATTCCATAGGGATTCAGACAACCCTTATGAGGAGAGATAGGACTTTTGTTATTTCTGATCATAAAAATGGGATATGTGACAAAAAGGGGGACGTGATATGCAAG
>JAOUKJ010000735.1 GCA_029882675.1 Cyclobacteriaceae bacterium | reverse complement strand
TCAGGTGTTTGCCAGCACAGGAGGTATGAGCTTTAAGGGCTTTGCCAAAAAAATGATTGAGCGTGCATTGGTAAACATTCCGGAAGACCAGCACGATTATTATATGAACATGACGGGGGCAGCCCTGGCCCAGGTGAATGACGCCGATCTCGCTGAGTTGCCTCAGCCCGAAGGGCCGGGTAGGGCCTGGGACGAAGCCGCATTGAAGGAAGTATTAAAAGACCTGGAAAAAGGTGATCAGGAGAATGGCCAAAGAATGTATCAGGCCGTGCTGTGCAGTTCCTGCCATATGAAAAACGGTGCAGGAAGCGATCTGGGTCCTGAACTTTCAACCTTGGGGAGCCGCTTTAGTGTGGATGATATCATCAGGTCAGTTGTTTACCCTTCCGAGACCGTATCTGACCAGTATGCCACGACCTTGTATGTGATGCAAGACAGCTCGCATGTACAGGGGCGTGTGTTAAATATGGACGGGGATACACTATTTGTTAACACCAATCCTTTTAATGCAAGGGCCATTAAGAAAATATTAAAAACTGATGTGCTGAGCGAAAAACCAACGACTTTGTCCATGATGCCTCCGGGACTTCTCAACAGGCTCAATGCAGAAGAAGTGAGAGATTTATTTAGTTATCTGCTGAATTAAACTTTTATGGGGGCGCTGGCCCGGCTGTCTCAAAATGTAAAGTATTTTGAGACAGCCTTTTTTGTTTTACCAATCCCGTTTAATGCCTTCCGGCAGGCGGGCCTCCTCCATCCTGCCGGTGTTTGAGGCGTTGCATCACGATGTGGTTAAACTCATCCTCTGCGCGGTATAATTCAATGACCTGTTGATAAGACAGGATTTTAAGGTATTTGTCGAGGTATTGCTTTTCAAGATCGATCATCTGTTGTTTTAAACCAATCTCCTTTTCCAATACCTTTCGGCCCTCACTTTCAGAAAGTCCTGATTTTTTGAGCTCCATCCGGTTTTGACTAAGTGCTATGCGAAGGTTATTTTTCATACGCCCAAACTCCTGATATTCCGGCCAAAAAGAGGCGCTTTGTTCCTCCGTAAGCTCCATTCTGCTTTTGAGAAATTCCATTTTTTTCTCGCGTATTTTTTGTTCGCCACCCTGGGCATAAATGCCCGTGGAAATGATTATTGCCGAAAAAAAGATTATCAATTGTTTCATCAGTCTGTTTTTTTTAAAATATTAAATGCCGTCAAATGCCTCCAGGCCTTCCTCACCCATCCATTCCAGCTCATCATAAAGTTCCTGATCGAGGTAGTTTTCCTCTTCATAACCATTTTCGCTCAGAAATTCAATCAGCTGCTGTTCCGTAAAAGTAGCTTCCAGAATGTCTACAGTGCTCATGCCATCATTATTGAGAAAATCAACGACTGCTACAACGGAAACATCTTCAGTAAACTCCATGGATCCTGATGGTTCGGGGTTGCCGTTTTTGGGAAGTAGCCACCAAATACTCACAGCAAAAAGAAGGATAACCAGCGAGTATCTTATGAAAATGAAGGCCGAAGAGGTAAATGTGTTGACTACTCCAGTACCTGTTTTTTTTTGTAGGCTTTGGGGGAGCTCATCAAAATAGTTTTCAGGTACGGTAAAAAACTCTTTCTTCGCTATGTCATTCAGGTTGTTAATTTTCATTTTGGACGGCGTTTCTTTTTTTTGAGTTTAATGGCATCAAAAGGTTTAATGCTTTTTCAAATATTCCTCTATTTTTTTAACGGCGTGATGATAGCTGGCTTTCAGGGCACCTGTACTTGTTCCGGTGATTTCAGCGATTTTATCGTATTTCATATCATCATAATATTTCATATTGAACACCAACCGTTGCTTTGGGGGTAGGGTGAGCAGGGCCTTTTGTAATTTGAGCTGTATTTCATCACCGGTAATATAGGGGGCTGATTCCAGTTTTGCGGCCATTTCATGGTCAAGGTTTGTCAGTGAAAAGATAAGCCGCCTTTTTTTTTTGTTGAGGTGGTTGAGGCAGGTATTGGTGGCTATACGGTATATCCAGGTAAACAGCTGAGCGTCCGCACGAAACTTGTGGATGTTATTATATACCTTGATAAAAGTGTCTTGCACC
>JAOUKJ010000734.1 GCA_029882675.1 Cyclobacteriaceae bacterium | reverse complement strand
CATATAACCTTACCCAAAGTATGCGCTGATGACTAATGCGACGACTGTCCCTGTTCTGAAGGTCGTATTCGCTTTTGGGGCTGTTTATGTGATCTGGGGATCAACCTATTTTGCGATTGCCTTTGCAATTGAAACACTCCCACCAATGCTGATGGCAGGTGCCCGGTTTCTGGTTGCCGGATTGTTGCTATTCCTTTGGGTTTTATTTAAAAGACACCAATGGCCGTCTTTCAAGCAATGGAAATCCTCTTTTATAAGTGGCTCGCTTTTGCTGATTGGTGGAAATGTTTCCGTTGTTTTTGCTGAAAAATATATCCCAAGCGCTATAGCAGCCATCACCATCGCCTCCGTACCTATTTGGCTTGTGACACTTGATGGTCAACAACGGAAAAACCTGATCAATGCCCCTTTCCTGCTCATCGGTTTAATCGTTGGATTTCTGGGCGTACTATACCTCATCGGCTTTGATCCTGATATTTTAAATGGTTTTCAAGATGAAAAATTACTTGGTTTTGGTTTGCTGATCCTGGCAACTATTTCATGGGCCATTGGCTCATTATATTCCAGACACCAGGATCACCCCACCAATAGTGTGATGAAATCAAGCCTGCAGATGATCACTGCCGGAACCGTGACCCTTATCGCTGGTTTTCTTCGGGGGGAAGCCGCTCATTTTACACCAGAAGCAACATCCTGGGAGTCAATAGCTGCGTTTTTCTACCTCATCATATTTGGCACCATCATAGGTTATTCAAGTTATATCTGGTTGCTCAAAATACGCCCACCCGCTCAGGTGGGAACATACGCATACGTGAATCCTGTCATCGCTGTCTTATTGGGATGGTCCTTACGAGATGAACCGGTCACAAGTCAAACAATTACTGCTATGGTTATTATTCTTGCCGGGGTTTTCCTGATCAACTATGCTTTTATCATCATGAAAAAAAAGGCTCGTATTGTGGAGGCCGGCCCCTCACCCATTACCCAAACGCGGTAGCAGCCTTTCATTCCTGAAATACCCCTATTTAATTTTGTTTGTATTTTTACGGTCATTACTAACCATGGCTAGTTAGGGCGTGCTGAAAAACACAAAAAATTTTGAATTTTGTATATATGGGCAGTTTTTTAAACAATTAGTTTTTCAGCAAGCACTACTAGTAAACTTATAAACCGGGTTAAAAGGCAAAGACAAGGGCTCGCTCAACGACCTTTCCACCCCGGCCCCCGGACAACCCGACCAGGTGTGGCGCCCGTATGCATACCATCCTTTAAAACCTGTTGACCATTGACAAATACGTGTTGCATACCAACAGCATACTGATGTGGATTATCAAAAGTGGCTTTATCGGCAATGCTATTGGGATCAAAGATGACGACATCGGCGAAATAACCTTCCATCAGCCGCCCCCTTTTTCTGATTTTCATATTAGACGCAGGTAAAGAGGTGAGCTTGCGGATGGCCTCTTCCAGGGGAATGGCCTTTTCTTCCCTGACGTATTTCCCCAGCAGGCGGCTAAATGTACCATAAGCTCTGGGGTGTGGATTGGATTTCAGAAAAACACCTGCTGAAGTCATGGATCCGGCGTCAGAGCCAAAACTCAGCCAGGGCAGTGCAATCTGTTTTTTTACATTCTCTTCCGACATCAGGAAATAAATGGTGCCCACACTGCTGTTGTCTCTAATGACCAATTCAATGGCCGCTTCTTCTGGCGACATGTTCATTATTTCAGCAACTTCAGCCAGCGATTTTCCCGTCAAATATTTCAATGAGTCATTTTTAAATCCTGACAACAACACTTTGTCCGCTGAGCCCGCCATATAATAAAGGTTTTCCCACTCATCGGTAGGCGTTTTCATTTCCTGAATCACCCTACGTCGTACCCATGGGTTTTTCAATCGTTCTACCCACTGGTCATGTCCTCCTTCCTGCACCCAGGGTGGCATGGCGGCATCCAGGCCGGTAGCCCCTGCGGTATAAGTATACATATCGGCCGTAATAGCCAAGCCAGCATTGCGCGCCGAATCTACTTTTTTAATGACCTGATCCACCTTATACCAGTTGTCTTTTCCACCGGCTTTCAAATGATATATTT
>JAOUKJ010000733.1 GCA_029882675.1 Cyclobacteriaceae bacterium | reverse complement strand
CCGCATGAATGAATATCTCCCCCTGCTGGAAGGCAAAAGGGTAGCCATGGTGGTAAACCATACGGCCGTCATTGGCAGCACCCATATTGTCGACACCCTTTTAAGCCGGGGAGTAAACATTGTCAAGGTGTTTGCCCCGGAGCATGGCTTTCGTGGGGAAGCTGATGCCGGTCAAAAGATTGATGATGGCAAGGATGCTAAAACGGGTGTGACCATTACATCACTCTACGGCAAGACCCGTAAACCCACTGCCCAAATGCTGGAAGATGTGGACGTCATCATCTTCGACATTCAGGATGTAGGTGTCAGGTTTTACACATACATCAGCACCATGCACCATACCATGGACGGGGCTGCGGAGCACAACAAGGAATATATTGTATTGGATCGGCCCAACCCCAATGGCAATTACGTTGATGGCCCCATACGTGAAGAAGGGCTGGAGAGCTTTGTAGGCATACACCCCATTCCCATTGTTCACGGCCTCACTGTAGGTGAACTCGCTGAAATGATCAATGGGGAAGGCTGGCTGGCCAACGGTGCCCAATGCAACCTCAAAGTCATCAGGACACTCAACTACACCCATGCCGATGAGTGGTCACTTCCAATCAAGCCATCGCCCAACCTACCCAATGATGTCTCAATAGCCCTTTATCCATCCATCTGCTTCTTCGAAGGCACCACCCTGTCACTTGGACGAGGCACCTATAAGCCCTTCCAACAGGTGGGCGACCCCAGCCTGAAAGGCCAATACGAATATACCTTCACCCCCATCAGTATACCGGGCATGGCCACCAAGCCCAAACATATGGATGAAGTCTGCTACGGCATGGACTATTCTACCCTTGAAATCAAAAGGGAGTTTACCCTTAAATACCTCATTGAATTTTACAATGCCTTTGAAAACAAAAACGACTTTTTCAACGGGTATATCGACAAGCTGGCCGGCACCACCCAACTGAAAGAGCAAATCAAACAAGGCATAAGCGAAGAAGACATTCGGAAAACCTGGGAACCCGCACTTTCGGACTACAAGGAAATAAGAAAGAAATACTTGTTATACCCTGAACAATAACCATGAAAAAAGCGGATAAGGTTCGGGACATCCTGAATATTCTGGAAGAGTTATATCCTGAAACTCCCGTTCCCCTGCAACATAAAGACCCCTATTCCCTGCTCATCGCTGTACTGCTCTCGGCCCAGTGTACCGATGAACGGGTGAACAAAATTACCCCATTACTTTTTGAGCGGGCCGACAATCCCTGGGACATGGTAAAGCTGGGCAGGGAAACCATTGAAGACATCATCAGGCCCTGTGGCCTGCCACAACAAAAATCCAAAGGAATATTTGGCCTCAGTCAAATACTCATCGACAAATATGCAGGCGAGGTGCCTGTTTCGATGGAAAAGCTGGAGGAGCTGCCTGCCGTTGGACATAAAACGGCTTCGGTGGTGATGGTGCAGGCTTTTCATGAACCGGCCTTTCCCGTGGATACACACATCCACCGGCTGGCCTATCGTTGGGGGCTTTCCAATGGCAAGAGCGTGGTTCAGACTGAAAAAGACCTGAAAAGGCTCATCCCTAAAGAGAAGTGGGGCAAGGTACACCTGCAGTTTATTTATTACGGAAGGGAATACTGCCCGGCCCGGGGACATCATGTGGAAAAGTGCCCGGTGTGCCGCAAATATATGCGGAAGGCTTTAGCCGGATGATGTGATAGCCCTTTATTACGATTAAAAAAATCCGTATCTGCATAATTTTCCGGCAGGGTTTATCACTCTTGGTTCAAAACAAAGCCACCAGCCGTGCATTGCCACTATGTACAATCTTTGCGCCTTCAGAGAAGCGTCCGCTGTAAAAAACATTCAAATGCAGGCTTTCCAGTAGCTTGCGTTGAATATTGACATTCCAAATCAGGTTATTGCCCGGACGGAGGGCTTCGAGGATCTCATAAGCCATGGGGGTATTTAGTGCACCATCATAGAAGATCCTGACCCAGCGCACGTCCGCACCCCAGACAGCCTCTTTCAGCGGGGCCGCTGCTTTTATCTTCACCTCATGGTGTATCCCCCGGGTCTCTCCTGTCTCTTGCA
>JAOUKJ010000157.1 GCA_029882675.1 Cyclobacteriaceae bacterium | reverse complement strand
TTAATGAAAGGAATAGCCTTCGGCAAGACTAACCTCAGGTGATGTATTGTAGGCATAATTTGGCTTGGCCTCAAGGGATTTTACCATGTTGTCCTGATATTTTTTTGTTTGGCCTTCCACATTAAACTCACCTTTTCCAATGATCTGATCATTGTGCCATACCTCTACAGTATAGGTACCACTGTTAAAGGTGTCTCCAATTTCGTTTAAGAAGAGCATGTTATTGAAGGGATTTACAGTAACAACCTCACTTGCATCTTCATGACCCTGTCCCGCCGAAGTTTGTTTTAGGTAAGTCCCTGAAGGCTTTACAATCTTTACAGTCAGGGGTACGTTAATCGATTCCTCAGCCACGGGCACAATTTGTAGCCGCGGATGTATTGATTCAATTTCCTCCTTTTCAAAACGATTCGTGAAGGTTTCTCTATCCGTAGAATTATAAAAATCTATTTTTTTGATAACAAATGGACGGGAAGCAGACACATGTTGCAAGCGATCTTTTAACCGGTCATTTTCCAACACAGTTTGTTGTAATGTTATATTAGACCGATCGTATTGTTCCGCTGTATGCAGGGCTTGTACCTGTTGTTCATTAAGCATGTTCTTCATCGTGTATTGGCTAAATCCCATGAATGCAACAGCAATGACCAGGGAGGCAACCATCAATTTATACTTCCTGCTGCCGGATGTCTTCGCGACAACCGTTTCTTTTTCGCCCAGTTGTAAGTGGAGGTCTTTTATTTTTGCCTCCTTTTCCTTTATTTCCTCTTTATACTGCCTTTTAACATCATGGGTAGTCCGGTTAAGATCATTAATATCTTTTCTCAACTTATCAATGATGATGTTCTTTTCAATAATGATCCTTTCACTGGTCTTGGAAAGGCCGGCAACAGGTGGGCGGTTGGTTTGCTTATTATATTTTATCCGCTTCATCCGGTCGCTCAGTGTTTCATAAGCTTCATTCAGGTTTTTGAAATACTCCTGATAAAATTCATCCTGACTGTTAACATCCGGATGGAGCTTTTTGGCCAGCTTGCGAAATGCAAATTTTATATCCTCGTCCGAAGCCTCCTTTTGTACGCCCAATATTGAATAGAAATCCATAATCACAATATTTACAAACCAAACAATTTTACTTTACAGTAATCCGAAACTGAAATCCCTTCACAGAACGTCGTTTTAGCAGATAAGGCCAATAAGATTTTTTACTAAATGTTACCTTTTTACACTCAATTCATCCACTTTCCTTATCAGCAATTCTGAATCACTTTCTTCACTTTTCTTACCCTTTTGAGTTTTTATTGGTTGTCGGTTAAACAAAGAAATTTTACCGAAATTTGATTGGATCTACTTACTTCAAAATTACGTTTGTCAGGTTTTTGGCTGATACTCAACATATTATAAAATTCACTTAATACAATATCTTTCGCCTGACGAAATAAATAAATTTACTTTCGATAAATTTCTTACATACCAAATGTCCGGTATTTGCGCAAAAGAGACAATATTATTGCATTATATTTTTGAAATTTACGTATAACTACTTAGCCCAAATGCGTGAAGATACCATGTAAGGAAAGAGCTTATTTACACCTTTTTCAAAAATCAAACTATTGGAGGGTTTACGACCTCAGGAAAAGCGGGATAAAATTTTGGGTAGGAATATGAGCAGGCCAATGGTAACAGCAGCCAGGGCACACAAGAGCAGGGATATAAAATATTATGTCCCTGCATATTTTATCACCTATTGTCACCGGCCTTTTTTAATCATAGAAGCAAACACCTTTTTCTGTTCTTTCAGCGCAGCCACCCGGTCTTCCGGATTCGTGCGGCACTCCAGCAGTATCCACCCTTTGTAGTCCATTTTCACAAACAGGCCCATCAGTTGCTGATAAGGATAGTCGCCCACATTGAGTTCACGCACATGTACCGTATCACCAAACCGATCTTTAACCAGGTTGAAATTATATTCCAATCCTTCACCATTGAGATCCTGGTCATTACAATTCCAGCATACGCCAACGGCCGGGTTGTCGGCCACATCCATGATTGATTTAATATTAGGCAGCTCCTGAGTGCCCTTACCATGCACTTCCAACCTGATTACCTGCCCCAGGTCAGCAGCATATTGCCCTATTTCATTGAGTGATTTTCCGATTTGCTCCAATGTCTTTTCCTGGGGCACACCTTCATGAAAACGGTTGGGTTTTACCTTTACTCCCGTGCCGCCTATGTCTTTGCTCAACCGGATAAATTCTTTTGTTCGCTCAATGCGTTTGCGGAGTATGTCGGGATCGGGGCTGTCATAATCTTCATTGGTGCCCATCCCGATTATTTCCACCGGACTGTCAGCAAACTGGCTTTTCACTTCCTGGCGTTGGGAAGCGCTCATTTCAGGAGACACATTATGGGCATGTTCTACACGTAACTCTACACCCGCTATTTTAGCGGTGGTGCAATTTTTTATCAGTGTGGGCACGTCCCAGTCTTTGCCCCACTGGTAGGTGACCAGGCCGAGCTTCATGCCATCGCCTGGCTTGGCCAGGGGCAGTGCAAAAAGGCCTGAGGGCAAAATAGCTCCCAGTGAGGTGAGGGCCAGGCCCCTGGCGAAATCTCTACGCCCAAGCTTCATATTATCTTCCATTTTCATTGTTGCTTAATTTTTCAAATACAGGATAAACCGCCAACATTATAATCATTTTTTCACTTCTACAAAAGACAATTGACATTTATACTGCTTGAGGGAGGGGAATTCAGGCAGACAGGCAGAGCCAGAGGTTTCACGTAGAGGCGAAACCTTTTTATAAAGAGCCGTACGCCATGGTTTGCGCAAAAAAAATCCTTACAGCTATAATACCTACATTTCCACATCAACATGCCGCTCGGCATGATAGCTCGAACGCACCAATGGAGCTGACTCTACGTATTTAATACCTCGTTTGAGGCCTTCTTCCTTAAACATGGCAAAGGTATCCGGATGTACATATTCTGCTACTTCGATGTGCATTTTGGTGGGTTGCAGGTACTGGCCAAGCGTCAGAATAAGGAGCCCGTGTTCTGCCAGGTCGTCCATGGCGCGAAAAACCTGTTCCCGGGTTTCTCCTAATCCCAGCATTATACCCGATTTGGTTCTTTTGCCGGCTTCCCTGGTTCTTTTTATCTGCTCCAGGCTCCGGGCGTAACGGGCCTGAGGACGTACTCTTCGATAAAGTTCTTCAACGGTTTCCATATTATGTGATACCACTTCCTGGCCCCCGTCAATCATCCGGTACAAGGCCTCCCATTTGGCTTTTACATCCGGAATGAGTGTCTCGATGGTGGTCTTAGGGCTGAGCCTTTTGGTTTCCACTACGGTCTGATACCAAATTTCAGCGCCTTTATCTTTAAGTTCATCGCGGTTTACGGAAGTAATCACTGCATGCTTTACGCCCATCAGTTTGATGGCCTCAGCCACCCTGCGCGGTTCTTCCTCATCATATTCAGGCGGGCGACCCGTGGCCACAGCACAAAAGGTACAACTCCGGGTACATACATTTCCCAGAATCATAAAAGTAGCTGTACCTGCCCCCCAACATTCCCCCATATTGGGACAATTGCCACTTTCACATATGGTGTGCAACTTATGGTTATCCACGAGCTTGCGCACATTGGCATAACTTTGCCCTACGGGAAGTTTTACCCGCAGCCAGTCAGGCTTTTTTCTATGCGAAGGTTTATTACCAACAACAGGCAATTCGATCATAACTTGTCAGATTAAAGTAATTAGGTATTACTGCGCAAAGATAATAAAAAGAACAAGCAGAATTACTTTCTTGTTCCGTAGAACAGGGTAACAAAAGCTGTAGGGAAAAGTGACTTATTTTCCGCATTCACCATCATATCTATTTCACCGAGGTAGCCATCTACCAAAAAACCGGCCTCAAATCCGGTAACATGCGATTTCAACGTACCCAGTTCAAAACTTAGCGAAGCTTTGATATTTGCCCCAAACTTCATTTTCGTATCGCTGAGGCCTTGAAAAAGGCTACCTGCCCCCCTGATGCTACTATAGGGGATAGAAGGGCCATAAGGCACTTTATACGATTCTCCTCCATACGGATCGAAAGCCACTTCAACGTAGTAGGGGTTGAGTAATCCAAAGGAAGGGCCTGCCGCCGCATTGGCCTTTATTTCCACGCCCTTGTCAGCCGCTTTGTTGAAAAGAATGTATTCCCGGCCATATTGGGCCCTGATGGCGTACAAATAGTTCAGTTTACCATAAATGAAGAAATTGCCTGTGTTTACACTGTTCCACCGCATCTCCCGGGGGTGCTTGATATTCACCATCTCAATCCCCACACTTTCATAAAATCTGTCAGCCACCTTCCGCGATGTTCTTAATACCACCCCTCCTATAAGTCCGCCAGTCGTATTCTTATTAAAACCCCAGATAAACTCAGTACTATACTGGTAGGTCTCACTTTGCTGCGCCTTTAACTGGGTAGCCCCAAGGGAAAGTAAAATAACATATATGATTGTTCTTAACCGCATTTCTTTTTTAATCGGACGACTAAATTACTTAACCTTTTTTTTAACAACAAATCTGTCTGATTGTTTATTCCAAAATTCCAGCTTTGCCGATCAACTCCTTTTTAAGTGCTTTATAATTGATCCTGTAGTGAGAGGTATGGTAAACCGCCTTCCCATCCCTTATTACAAATACCTGGGGAGATTGGTGTATTACCCCAAGCTTTCCGGCAATGTAACGGGCTAATTCCCTTTCCTCAACCACATTATTGAGGTAGACCGGCACGGATTGCAACAGCTCTTTTTCCCAGTTTTCTGTCAGATGGTCATATGCCATCATACTTGTTCCGCATCGGTTGCTATGCTTGAACAATACCACCGGCTGATCAAATGACTCCTTTAGCAAATCTTCAATCTGCTGTTCTGTTTTAATACTTATCCACACGAGATTCTTCCATTTTCAATGATTTAAAATTCCACAACCCGGTTTCGGGTTGGTTTTATCTTCCACAAATTCCATTCCGGAAACAGGTAGAACAGGTATTTTTAAAAAAATGTTCCATCGTTTAATTTATTTCTTCAAATCATTTTTCACCTGCTATTGACCGTGAAATAATATCTCCCCTATCTTTATGTCCACTCTTTTAATATGTCGGTTTCTGCGCCATAAAACGATTGAGAAAACTAATCATACCACATTCCCTCTTCGCCTTTGTCAAATTCAAGTTTTGGATTTTTCTTTCTAAGGTGCTTTGGTTGGTTGGTTCTGAATAGCTTTGACCACATCAGGGTGAAGCTCAGTTTTTTATCTTTCTCATAAATTGAGGCCTTATGCTCTTTTCTGTTGCCATAATAAAAACTGGGATGGAATCCCGTATCTGAGTTTCTCTTCACCTTCACCAACCCGGCATCCTGAACGGCATCGGTATCTGGTTTTTTATTCACCTTTTTCTCTTTCAGCGTACCGGTAAATCGTGCTGCAAAATAAATTTGCGGACTGATGGCTTTTTTCTGCAAGGGCTCTTCGTCATTGTTCCAGTTATCCCTGTAAACACTTCCTCCACCTTTCAGGGGTTTACGAGCCTTTGTATTTCCTGAGAAACGAGCGGCGAAGTATATTTGCGGGCTGATCGCTTTTTTCTGTAAGGGTTGTTCCTCGTTGTTCCAATTGCCACGGGACACTGAACCTCCACCTTTCAAGGGTTTACCCCCTTTTTGATGGCCTGAGAAGGTACTCATGGCCAGGGCTCCTTTTCCCGGATTTCTTTTGGTGAGGGGTTGTCCTTCATTATTCCATTGCGTGGATATACTGCCGCCACCCTTCAGGGGTTTGGCCGCCTTTATATTGCCCTGAAACTTACCGATGGCTTCCAACTCCTTACCGGGCCGCCGCACCGTAATGGGTTCGCCTTTGTTGTTCCATTGGGTGGATACGCTACCTCCCCCCTCAAATGGTTTTCTTGCTTTTCTGTTTCCCTGGAAAACACTGATTTGTTTTCCAGTTTTAGACTGGGGTTTTTGTGGCAGCTTCTTCCCGGGACCGGCCAGCTGACCGGTAACGCTTAAACTTTTTGTCCCCACAAATTTTGGCCGCTTACCGCCTTCTTCCGCACCACGTGTAGCCGACTGGTAATTGGTTTTAGGTATCCTTCCCTGGTATGGAACATCACCACGCCGGCCTTTTTGAAGATAAGGACTGGGCACCCGTTTGCCAGGCCCTTTAAAACTCGCTGTAGCACTCATGTTCCGACGTTTGCTCAGGGGCTGGTTTGAAGGCGTTTCGGCAGGACGGGTAGCTGACTGGTATTTTGAACCGGACAACCTACCCTGGTAAGGGACATCGCCTCTCCGGCCCTTTAGGTAAGGACTGGGCGCTCGTTTGCCAGGCCCTTTAAAACTCGCTGTAGCGCTCATGTTCCGACGTTTGCTCAGGGGCTGGTTTGAAGGCGTTTCGGCAGGGCGGGTAGCTGACTGGTATTTTGAACCGGACAACCTGCCCTGATACGCTACATCACCTCTTTTTTTCTTGCTTGCGTAGGGACTAAAGGCCGGTTTTCTTCCTTTTTGTACCTGACCGGTAATGCTCATTTTCCGGGTTTGCATGGGGCTACCCGGTTTGTCCTCAGAACGACGTGTGACTGAAGGAGCCCCCCGGCCAGCTGTCTTGCCTGTAAAAGGGCTGTCTCCTTTTTTCTTGCGTCCAAAATAGGGGGTGATCTTAGGTTTTTGTGGAGTAGCCTTTACCGGCGTGCGGTTATTGCGCAATTTCCTTCCGCTGATATCGCCTTGCCAGGCCCTTTCTCCCGGGCGTGCCACAGTCCGTGCGCTTACTTTTCCTGCTTTACCTGAATAGGCTTTATCACCCATCTTTTTTCGTCCAAAGTATACATTAGCTGATGATTTCGCAGGTGGCGGCATGCCTGAAGGTGCACGCGGCTTGAACCTTCTGCCCGTAATATCCCGGGAATGTGCTTTTTCACCGGGTCGTTGCTCATGCATCGCATAGGGATTTCTTTTACGTTTGGCCTCGTATCTTGCCGAAACAGAACGCGGTGTAATCCGTTTTCTTTTTTGCGGTGGCCGGTCGCCTGACACACTCCTTACCTGTCCTGTAAACCGGGCACCAGCCCTGGCCTTGTCTGATTCAGTGATCCTTTTTTTACCGGCATAAGGGCTAATGCCTTTTGCCGTTGGTTTTCGCTGACCCGACACGCTACGTGGAGTCGAAATAGAACGCCTTCTGGCGCTTTCACTGGCCCGGGAAGCACTTTGTGAAACACTTTTGTTTCTTGCAGCACTTCGGGCCTTGTCTGCTTCAGTACGCCGTGGTTTTCCTGCGTAGGGATTTACCCTTGCAGAACCTGTACTTCTCCGGGCAGATGATATACTTTTTGGCACCCGGGCACCTTTTGCAGCAGCACGGGCCCTATCTGCCTCGGTGGTTCTTTTTCTCCCGGCATAAGGACTTACCCGTCCGGGGGATATACTTTTTCGGGCCATGGAAGCCGAACGTGGGGCAACGCGCTTTCTCTTTTTCCCGCCTTCGCCAGGCCGGGTTGCACTCTGGAAACCCTGTCGGCTTCTGGAGGCTGCCCTTGCCTTGTCGCTTTCTGATGGTCTACGCTTACCTACATAAGGGCTGGTTTGTGGATGCACGTTTCTCCGGGCTGATGAGGCACTGCGCGGACTGATCTTTCCTCCCCTGGCACCTGCTCTCTCCCCGGAACGGGAGGCCGAATTGGATATGTTAGCTGATCCTCTGCGCTGAGCCATCTTTGCAGCGCTGGCCTCCGAGTTTCTCTTCTTCCCGGCATAGGGATTGGGCTTGGCATAATTGGCCGAGCTGCTGCGCGTAGGTGTGGACTTATACCTTACGCGCCTCCCTGTTATATCTCCCTGATGAGCACGCTCACCCTGACGCGAGCGGGTTTTTGCCCGTATGGCGCGCTGTTGGCGTTTGTTTGACCTGGCTTTCTCCCCCCTGCGCTTTTTGCTTCTGTTGGCTTTGTTCTTATTTTCATTGATCTTCTCCAACTGGCTCTTTTTTCTCCCCCCCTCCTGAGCCATAACGGTGCCTGCTGCTCCCGAAATGAATAAGATCGCAAGTAGAAATATGAAATGCTTTTTATTTAATATAGCTCTTATTATCACCAATGTTTCCTATGCGAAAAAGTCCGCAAAAGCTGAAAATTAAGAAATAACCTGCAATGTACTTAAAATCCGGTCAATTTTTTAATTTTTTCGGCAAGACGCCCCTGGGGTAGAAAATTTGCTTCCAGTACAGATGAGAAGGGTACGGGCGTATCCAGACTGGCCTCTCTCATGACGGGCGCATCCAGGTAGTCAAAACAGTTTTCAGCAATCCAGGCCGCTATCTCAGCGCCTATTCCCCCTGTGAGGGTGTCTTCGTGCAAGACCA
>JAOUKJ010000156.1 GCA_029882675.1 Cyclobacteriaceae bacterium | reverse complement strand
CTACTATCCGGGCTATACAATATATACGTTCGTCAAAGGCTCCCCAATGGTGAAGATGCCTCAAACCGTTCTTTTTATCGATAAGCTCATACCCCTTTTCCCATTTTTTCAGAATCCGTAAAAAGGATTTCAGGCCATTGTTATCCATATTAGCTGAAAGTTAGCACAACATTTACTCATACAATAACCTGTCTGCCGGATTAGCCACCTCCACAGTTTCCGCTATAATACTTACCGACAGGGCAGAAATCAGAAATATAACGCCTGCCGTCATTAATAATACGAGTCTGCTTCACTCCAATGGAAAGCTCCTCCAAGCCAGGCCAGACAGGATGGTATACAAACCGCTTTCCAACAGGGTTCTCTGAAAATGAAATTTGATTAGCTCAACTATTTAGTTAAATTGCTGTTTCGCAAATTACTTTATTAAACCTAAAACCATTTAAGCCATGTCTCACCGTAAACTGCGCTATTTTCCCCTCAGGGCATTTATTCTTATTTTTATTTTAACCGCCGGATGTAATCCACCAAAACGCTTCTCTGATAAAATTGAAGTGCTTTTTCTGGGCCACGACAGCAAACACCACGATTCCGAACAATACCTGCCTATTCTGGCCTCGCACGTAGCCAAAAAGGGGATTAATTTCACCTATACCAGCTCACCGGAATCCTTTAACGCGAAAAACCTGGCACGGTTTGATGCTGTGATGGTCTATGCCAACCACGACAGCATCAGCAGTGAGCAGGAAAAGGCCCTGCTTGATTTTGTGGCCGGTGGCAAAGGCTTCTTGCCTATCCATTGTGCCAGCTACTGTTTCAGAAATTCCGATGAGTACATAAAACTCGTAGGTGCGCAGTTTAAGTCGCACGGACTGGACTCTTTCTCCACAGCTATTCTGGATGTGGCGCACCCGGTAACAGCGGGTTTTCAGGGTTTTGAGACCTGGGACGAAACATATGTTCATGAAAAGCACAACGCAGACCGTACCGTATTGATGGAACGCACCGAAGGTGACCATACGGAGCCCTGGACCTGGGTACGACAACATGGTAAAGGAAAGGTGTTTTATACGGCTTATGGCCACGATGATAAAACCTGGGAAAACCCGGGATTCCTCGATTTGTTGGAAAGGGCCATCGTATGGTCTGTAGCCGATGATGTAAAGGAACGCTGGTCAAAACTCACTTTTGAGGCATTACAGTATTCTGAAGCAAAAATACCGAATTATGAAAAGCGGAATCCTCCCCCAAAACTACAGGCACCCCTATCGGCCGCGTCTTCGCAAAAGTTCATCCAGGTACCGCCGGGCTTTAAATTAGAACTCTTTGCCGCCGAACCGGACATCATCAACCCGGTATCTATGGCCTGGGATGAAAAAGGAAGACTATGGGTGATCGAAACAGTGGACTACCCCAACTCCGTAAGACAGGAAGACGGCATTGGTGATGACCGTATTAAAATCTGTGAAGATACTGATGGTGATGGCAAGGCGGATAAATTCACTTTGTTTGCTGAAAACCTGAATATCCCTACCAGCCTGGTTTTTGCCAATGATGGCGTGATCGTGGCCCAGGCACCGCACTTCCTTTTCATGAAGGACACCGATGGTGATGGCAAAGCAGACATTCGGGAAGAGCTGATCACGGGATGGGGCACTTTCGACACGCATGCCGGGCCTTCCAACCTGCGCTATGGTTTCGACAACCAGATATGGGGTACGGTGGGTTACTCCGGCTTTGAAGGAACCGTGGGAGGACAGGAATTTGATTATATGCAGGCCCTGTACCGGTTTAAACCAGATGCCGGCTCTATGGAAGTGATGGGTAGTACCACAAACAACACCTGGGGGCTGGGCTTTAGTGAAGACTTTAATGTATTTGCCTCTACGGCCAACAATACCCATAGTGTATTTATGGGTATTCCCAAGCGTTACTTTGATCAGGTAACCGGTATCCGTGACAACACCACGGCCAAAATCGATGGTCATTACGCTTTTCATCCCATCACGCGCAATATCCGCCAGGTTGATGTTTTCGGCGGATTTACAGCTGCCGCAGGCCATAGTTTTTACACCGCCCGGAATTTTCCCGAACGCTACTGGAACAAAGTGGCTTTTGTTAGTGAACCCACTGGCCATCTGCTTCATGAGGCCATCATTGAAAGGGATGGCGCTGGTTTTAAAGAAAAAGACGGATGGAATATCCTGGCCAGCGCCGATGAATGGGTATCGCCGGTACAGGCTGAAGTGGGCCCCGATGGCGCCCTGTGGGTGCTGGACTGGTACAACTTCATCATCCAGCACAACCCCACTCCTACCGGATTTGACAATGGGTCCGGAAATGCACACGTCAATCCCTTGCGCGACCGAAAACACGGAAGAATATACCGGATGACCCACATGGATCACCCCACCGGTGAAGTCCTTTCCCTGAGCAAAGATGATCCACAAGGCCTTGTACGAGCCCTGTCCAATGATAACCTGTTCTGGAGGCTTACGGCTCAGCGGCTGCTCGTAGAGCGGGGGGAACACGATATTTTGCCGCAAGTCCTCGCAATGATCAAGGATCAGGGTCAGGATGCAACCGGCCTCAATGCCGCGGCCATCCACGGACTGTGGTTATTGCACGGATTAAATGCCCTCGAAGAAAATCAGGATGTAGTGGCCGGTGCCCTGGCCCACCCGACCACCGGGGTGAGAAAAGCAGCACTACAGGTGTTACCTCCATCCGACTGGGCCAGGAAAAACATCCTCGCCAATAAACTGATGGAAGATCCGGACCTTAATGTGAGACTTCATGCCTTTTTGGCCATCGCCGACATGTCACCTGCTGATGACCTGGGCAAATTATTATACCAATACAGTCAGGATACGGACAACCTGGAAGATCCCTGGTTGTCCAGAGCCATTTATTGCGGCGCGGTTGTCCATAAAAACGGGTTTCTCAATGCCTTCAAAGCGGAAAATCCGGGAACTGTTTCACTGGCTCACGAATACCAGAACAGCTATGATGATTCCACATGGGAAACCACTGCACTACCTGCTATGTGGAGTGGCGACCTGGAAAACTTCAGAGGCACCGTTTGGTACAGAAAAACCATTGACCTGCCCAACGGGCCGGGCCGGGGCAACGTGGTTCTGCACCTCCCCCCTGTTGATGATGCGGACGAAGTATGGGTAAACGGGGCCCGGGTTGGCACTACATCACGCCGATGGAACGACCCCAGAAAATACATCATTAATCCTTCCCTTCTAAAAGCTGGCGGGAACCTTATTGTCATCCGGGTGGAAAACACATGGGGACAGGCCGGCATAAAAGGCGAAGCGGAAGAATTATTTATGCAAACGGGCAATGAGAAAGTGGCTCTGGCGGGTGAATGGAAATACCGAATAGGAACTTCATACAGTGGGCTGATGTCGCCCTTCGACAAAGAAAATCCCATAGACCTCGTACTGGCCAGAAACTACTCCGGGCAGACAGAAGAACAGGAAGGCACCCCTCAGGCTTTTAGTATGGATGAAGATGTACAGGTCATCCAATTGACGGTGGTAAAAAACGAAATGAAGTACAGTCTGGAAGCGTTTGAAGTAAAAGCCGGAAGCAAAGTAAAAATAGTACTGGAAAATACTGATTTCATGCAGCACAACCTGCTTGTTCTGGCTGAAGGGGCCTTGAACAAGGTAGGCGCCGAGGCTGATAAGCTGGCCATGGCCAATGATGGAGCCGCCAGAAATTATGTGCCGGTCATGGCCGAAGTGCTATATTCCACACCACTGGTTTCTCCGGGCGAAAAGGCCGTACTGGAATTCACTGCACCGGAAAAGGAAGGCGATTACCCCTATGTATGCACCTTCCCCGGCCACTGGCGCTTGATGAATGGTGTTATGAAAGTTAGTGATCAGTGATCTGTTAATTGTTATCGCATCCCGTTCTCCCGACAGGCTGAGATATTAGATATGAGACATGAGACATGAGACATGAGATATTAGATATTAGATATTAGACATGAGACATGAGGCATGAGATATGAGATATGAGATATGAGATATGAGATATGAGAAGTTAAAGAGGTTAGCTGTGAGTGTCTTTTATCGCAGTAGCTTACCCGGTTCTTTCTTCCTGGCTCATATCCTCTTAACTATTTACCACTAAAAAAATGAACAACATAAACTTCGCAGTAAGCACCTGGCTTTGGACATCACCCTTTAATAGTGAAACGGTGGCCCTTTTTTCAAAGATAAAAGAAATGGGTTTTGACGCGGTAGAAATTCCCGTAGAAGATCCTGATATCATTGATGCTTCGGCGGTAAAAAAAGCACTGGATAAGCATGGATTACAGCCTGTTTTTTGCGGGGCATTCGGGCCTACACGTGACCTGACCAGCGATGATCCGGCCTTGCATAAAAACTGCTTCGAGTACCTCGAAAAATGTTTTGCTATGTGTAATACCTGGGAAGCGGAGTTCGTGGCTGGCCCCATGTACTCTGCCGTAGGCAAAGCCCGCCTGGTTAGCCCTGAACAAAAAAAGAAAGAATGGGATCTGGCTGTCAACAACCTCTACAAGGTCTGCCAAATGGCCTCCAATAGCGGACTGGAAATCGCCCTTGAGCCCCTCAATCGCTTTGAGTCCGACCTGGTTAATACCGCAGAGGACGTGGCCCGGATGGTCAGGGACATTAATCATCCGGCAGCAAAAATACTACTCGACAGCTTTCACATGACCATTGAAGAGCCCGACCTGGAGAAAGCGATCCATACCGCCGGAGATAAACTTATTCATGTTCAGGTTTCTGAAAACTACAGGGGCACGCCCGGCACGGGACAGACCCGATGGGACGAAATAAAAAAGGGTTTGCAAGCCATTAATTATAGCGGTGTAGTGTCCATCGAAAGCTTTACCCCTAATGTACAGGAGCTGGCCGGGGCTGTTTGCATCTGGAAGCCTTTGGCCGAAAGCCAGGATAAATTTGCATCAGAAGGGTTGTCTTTTTTAAAAAAGCTATTTGCTTAAACTGCTTATTTTCTAATATCTTTAAAACGCTTTTTCAATTCATAAAACAATTAAACCGCACCATGGAAAACAAAAAAATAAACGTCGCTATTGTCGGGCTGGGTTTCGGCGCCGAATTTATACCCATTTATAAAAAACATAAAAATGCCGAAATGTATGCCATCTGTCAACGTACCAAATCCAAGCTTGACGAGGTAGGTGATGCCTTCGGGATAGAAAAGCGCTATGAAAATTATGATGACCTGCTGAAGGATCCCAATGTTGACATGGTACACATCAACACACCTATCCCTGACCATGCCCGACAATCAATTGCAGCATTAAAGGCCGGTAAACATGTGGCCTGTACTGTACCTATGGCCACTACAGTAGAGGAATGCGAAGAAATTGTGAAACTGGTGGAAGAAACGGGCCTCACCTATATGATGATGGAGACGGTGATATACAGCCGGGAGTTTTTGTTTGTAAAAGAGATGTATGAAAAAGGAGACCTGGGTAAAATCCAGTTTTTAAGGGCCTCCCATCAACAGGAAATGGCTGGTTGGCCCGGATATTGGGAAGGCCTCCCGCCCATGCATTACGCTACGCACTGCGTAGGGCCTGTGTTGGCGTTGCCGGGTAAATATGCAGAATATGTTTCATGCTTTGGATCGGGCAGGATTGATGAAAAACTAATTCCCATTTACAACTCCCCCTTTGCCGTAGAGACCTGCCACATCAAGCTAAAGGATTCCGATCTTTCCGCTGAAATTACCCGGTCATTATTTAATACAGCGAGGCAGTATCGCGAAAGTTTTGATGTATACGGCTCTAAAAAGTCATTTGAATGGACATTAGTTGAACATGAACCATCTGTGATTCATACCGGCGAAACACCCGAACGCGTCAGCATTCCCGACTACGCTCACCTCTTGCCTGAAGAAATTGCCGGGTTTACGACAGGTGGCGTTTATGACGCCGATGACAACCAACACTTGTCTTTTATCCAGGGGGCCGGACACGGGGGATCACACCCTCATTTGGTTCATGAATTCTTAATGGCTTTGACCGAAGACAGATCTCCATATCCCAATGCTCAACAATCTGCAAATATCACCTGCGTAGGGATACTGGCCCATGAGTCGGCCATGAATGGAGGCGAGCTGATGAAACTGCCCGATTTTACAGTAGGTCGGTAACTGGCAGCCTACCTAACGGATCAAGGCCAAAAACACTATATTCAGTCCAAATCTGGTAATATCACGCGTCAGCCAACGTTTATTGCGGTGGTCAAAATCCCACTCGCAACCGTAGTCTTTATTGCTGTAAAGCACCCTGATGTCGCCATCAATCTCAATGGCCTTCAGGTAGTCATGTACCAGATCGTCGCCCCAGCCATTGAGCTCTACGGAAGTGGTAGGGGGGCCTTTCTCATATTCAAAGAAAGAGGAATAAAGCCGATGGTTGTTTGGTATTTTTTTCAACGCTCCCGGGCCAAAAAGCGCTTCCATCTGCCTTTCAAATGATTTGGCAAAAAGACCATCAATGTCGTGATTACAGTCGTCTACAAAAACAAAACCTCCGTTTTTTACATACTTCTCAAAATTCTTCTTTTCTTCACTGGTGAACTCCACCAGCTTATGGCCACTCAGGTAGCAAAAGGGCGCTTTGAATATATCCTGTCCACTTAACGTGATGACGTTTTCATGCTCTTCGATGGGTACGGTAGTGTACTCAACCAGACTATTGAGGATATTGGAGGGCATGCGCTGATCTGTGTTCCAATCACCTGACTGATATTGTAGGCGGGTAAAGAAAAAGCCCCTGGAGAGGGCTTTTTTAATTGGTGTTTTGCGGTAAATACCTTTTACTTCCCTGCCCCAGGCCCGGTATATCTCATTATCGTAATTGATTTGTCCGTACATACTTTCAGTCTCTTTTTTATACGGAGACTTTTTTATCACCATTCTTTGCCTGTAACTTTTACCCCCTGGAAAAATGTCTCGCTGCGTCTCTGCGTAAAAAAACTATAAAATCCCCTCTACTGCGTGAAACATAATACCTTGTAATACTCCGCCCGTGCCTCTGCGCCTTCGCGAAACACTATATTGCGTCCGACAAACTGGAAAATGTAAAATCCCTGATTTTCATCACCGGTATCAGGTTGCCATCCACGCGATACTGTTTACCCAGAGCCTCCAGGTTATTGAGCATGATCACCGGGCTTTCATTGAAGCGAAAGTTTTTTAAGGGATAAGCTATTTTTCCATTTTCTATAAAGAAGGTGCCATCGCGCGTCAGGCCAGTATACAACAGGGTTTGCGGATCCACGGTACGGATATACCAGGTACGCGTTACCAACACGCCTCTTTTCGTATCAGCGATCATATCTGCTATGGATCCATCTCCACCTGCCATGATAAACCCGCCGGAAAAAGGCACAGGTTTTACCCCTTTTTGCCCGGCCCAAAAGCGGTCGTAAAAGAGATTTTCGACCGTGCCTCCTTTGATCATATCCAATTTTTGAATGGGCAATCCATTGCCTGACCAGGTGCTCCCGGGCAGGTCCGGATGATGGGGATCAGTAAAGATATGCACCCGTTCATCAAACATCTTTTCCCCTAATCTGTTTTCCCCCTTTTCCCCTTTTTTACTCAGAAAGCTGCGGCCCTCATCGGCAGATCTCGCGTTCATATTATAGACCATATTTCTGATCAAGCCCACCGAGGCAGCAGGTTCAAGGATTACCGTATATTTTCCGGGCTCAATGGCCCGGGGCTCTTTAGATAATACAGCCTTGTCTATAGCTATTGCAGAAGCTTCCACTGCATCAAATTTATTCACATCGTTATAATCCCGGGTCACCCAGCCCGAACCCGTTCCGTCGTTGGTACGCATGGTTACGGTAAAGTCCACATTGGTACTTTTGCGATATGCAAACAATCCTTTGGAATTCATCATCGAATCGAAACCTGCCGAGTCCTGTAGAAAACCTGCTGCAGTGATGTCTTTACTACGTGCCGGATCAATAGACCGGGCAGCCACTTCAGCGCGGTATTCCGGTGTAATATCTGCTGTTGACTGGCTAAAAGTGGGTGATTCGTCATATTCCTGTGGATCCAGCACACCCATATACTCCGGATTTTCCGGAGCGAGCCGGGCCAGTTCCTCGGCTCGTTGAACCACCTTTTTTAGCGAGGCCTCATCGAATTCATTGATGGTGGAGGTGCCCATTTTTTTACCAAAGGCCGCCTGCACTACCAGGGATGTATCGGCCACTTTTCCTGCAGTGGACACACTATTACGGGCATATCTTATATTTCCTCCCATGGTTCCGTTCAGATTGGCTTCGCATTCGTCGGCCGTAGCGAAAGATATCACCTTTTGAAGGATGGCTTTTGCCTCTTCTTTTGAAAGTATTGCCATTATTTTATTCT
>JAOUKJ010000155.1 GCA_029882675.1 Cyclobacteriaceae bacterium | reverse complement strand
TCAACAAATTTTATGTTGTCGTTTCGGTATAATTTATTGCCAAAATAGGGATGCCTGAGGTTCCTGAGGCGGGTGGTGTTTACAAAGGCGGCATAAAACATATTGGCATGGTTGAGCAGCAACATATCCAGGTCCCCATCCCGGTCATAATCGAAAAAATAGGCCTGTGTGGAAAATGTGCCGATGGCATCCAAGCCATAGGCTTTGGACTGATCCTTGAAAACAGGCACACCATCGGGGCCGTCGCCCTGGTTGATCAATAACTGGTTGGCCCGATGGGGGAAGTTTCTGACGATTGGCTTGTTGTAACCTTCGCCCGGGGCATTGCCCGAATAGCAGATATAGATGTCCAGTAGTCCATCGCCATTGACATCGGCCATGGTTACCCCGGTCTTCCAGCCCTGCCTTCCCGCTGTTTGTGAGGCCTTTGTGATGTCTTCAAATTCCCAGTCACCCTTATTCAGGTATAACTTATTGTGCAGGGAATTACCGATAAAGTAGATGTCTGTCAGCCCATCGTTATTGATGTCTCCTACGGCCACGCCGGCGCCGTTATACATGTATTCGTTCGTGTATATATTGTTGTTTTGGGTTTCGGTGATGGTGTTGTTGAAATCCAGGCCTGAGTGGGATACATCAACTGTTGTGAATTGCATTGTATTGACCGGTATCTTTTGCTCTTGCCCACAACGTAGCATCAGCACCGCCAATAGCAGAACAACCGTAATTTTTACTACATTATTTACCCGAAGACTTTTTATCATACTCATACTTACGTCTTTTCCTGCTATTCAACATGCGGATTTAAAATACGCTCCAGCCCAGTGTAATCATAAATCCTGATTTCTTTTACTTCCCTGGGAATATTTAATGTTCGTGTTGATTGTGAAAGATATCCTGATCCATAATAAAACTCCAGCTTTTCCGACCGCCCATCTTTATATTCTATTAGTGCCCAACTGTCCAATGCGGAAGGAACAAACTTGTTTTTTATTTTTCTCATCTCATGATCATTGTGGAATGCGATTAAGCTGTCTCTGTTTTGGGTAGCTAAAAAGACGTCCCCTTTGACCGCACTTACCCGGGCAAGTGCTTTGGCATCGCCGGTGACCAGGAAGCCGCTTTTTTCATGGTTTATCGCAGTAAAGTCCCCATTTCCAAGGCCAAGTATCACTGCGCCAATACCTGCATCATATCGACCATAAAAGACCTCCTTGCCATAATCATTACCCATGAGCAGGATGTCCTGATTTCCATCCGCATTGATGTCATAAATGACAATGCCATTGGTGGTTGACCATTGGGCCTCCAGTGGTAATGACCTGAGGGAAAATTTGCCATTACCCTGGTTTTCGATATAGCTGGTCATCATGTGATTTGCTTCCAAAGTGTAAGTATTGGTCGTATCAAAATTACTGAGTAATTCGGCCATCGTTGTCTCACCGTATGTTTGGTAATTTCCAAAAAGGTCTTTTACCATCCGGATTTGTCCATGAAGTTCACTAAACGAATGAGCGGGATATTCCAATACCTTTCCTTTTTCTGATTTAATATAATAGCTTAAAAGCGCATCAGTGGTGCCATTCACATCAAAATCTTTTCCATACACCCGCAGGGGCCTTTCACTGGAAACGTGGTAAGGGTTGTTTAGTCCGAGGTTGCCCACTACATAATCGATGTCTCCGTCCCGGTCAAAATCGGCTCCATTGATACTGTTCCACCAGCCTTTGTAATTATCCAGCCCACTGTTTGCCAGTTTTGTTAATTTACCGCCGGTGTTTTCAAACAGTTGCACCGCCATAAATTCACCTACCACCATCAGGTCTGTTTTTCCGTCATTGTTGAAGTCTGTCCACAACGCATCGGTCACCATGCCTGCATTTGCCAGGTCAGTGCTGATTTCCTGTGTAATGTCAGTAAATTTACCTCCATTATTTTCCAGTAAAAAGCTACGTGGAGGGAGGGGATATCCACCGGAAATGACACGTCCGCCAACAAACAGGTCCAGGTCTCCGTCTTGATCGAAGTCAGCGGCCCGCACACATGATCCGCTTTCTGTTATTTTTGGCAGGGCATCGGCTGCCCATTCAAAATTACCCTTTCCATCGTTTAAATACAGGCGATCCTGATACCTTTCGTGGCCGGCCTCATATTCATAGCTGCCACTGACCACGTAGAGGTCGGGATCACCGTCCATGTCGGCATCGAACAGCAGCAGGCCTTCGTCTTCACTAAACTTTTCTTTTATTTTATGAAGAATTTCGGGGCTAAAGGTGTTATTGGATAATTGGGTGTACAAGGTCATGGGATGTTGTGCGGATCCTCCGATGATAAAATCTTCCATTCCATCACCATTGACATCACCCACAGCCAGGCCCGGGCCGGCCTGTGAAAACTTGTGAGGCAGGGTACGCTGGCGGAAGAAGTCGACCTTGTCCCATTCTTCGTGTTTATACTTAATTCCCAAACCGGCTGAGTTTTCTGTCAGGTAAGGTGTCTGACCTGTGGTTGGAGGCATACTTTCAGGGACTATTTCAGTGGGGGAGCTCTTATTGACCACCAACACCTGATCTGCTGCCACATTTAGAAAATATTGGACATTGCCATCCGGCCAGGCAATTTTAAGGGTGTCCACATTGGAATATTCCCCCAATCCAAAATGGATAATATCTTCTACGGTGGAGAGGTACCCCCTGTAGATAGAATGGTCGTGAAATTGCTGATGGCCATCATAGTGGAGCGTAACTTTTGTGCCCAGCCCGGCCTTGTTTTTCATTTCCCCCTGTAGTTTGATCCTCAAAAAGTGGTTTTGCGTTTCTTCCCTCTCCGAGGAATACAGGGTGTTTTCATATAAAAATGCTTTTTCATTCAGGTTGCTGATAATATAATCCAGGTCGCCGTCATTGTCCAGATCTGCAAAGGCGGCTCCGTTGGAATAGGCTGGATGATCCAGTCCCCACTCCTGCGTCTTGTTTTGAAAGGAGAGGTTGCCATTATTCTGAAAGGCATAGTTGGATAGTTTCAGTTTGGGAATGGAATCAATCAAATATTTCGGACTAAACAATGCACCTATTTCTCGTTGGTAGTTTACAAAGTCCATGTCTGTCATATCTGTGGGAAAGCCATTGGTGATGAGTAAGTCCCGGTTTCCATCGTTATCGACATCGATCAGCAGGGGCGACCAGCTCCATTCTGTTTGGTGAATTCCGGCTAATAAACCAAGATCACTAAATGGGGCTGATCCATTATTTATTTGGAGAATATTCCGGGTATACTGGTGTTCATAATCAAATTCATCATTGTTTTTATAAGCCATATAAGTGGCTTCACCCCCGGCAATGGTTTTTTTACGCAAGTTTATCTCTGGCAACATGTCCAGGGTAATGATATCTACCAGTCCATCGTTGTTCACATCAGCGATATCGCTGCCCATAGAAGCGAGTGACTGGTGTCTGATTCGTTTTTTGATCTGATTCGTAAAGGTGCCATCCTGGTTATTGATATAGAGTAAATTGTTGGCGATGAAGTCGTTGCTCACATGGATGTCGGGCCATCCATCATTATTGACATCAGCGATGGCCAATCCCAGGCCAAAACCTTCATAGACTATTCCTGCATCTACGGTAACATTGGTAAACGTGCCATTGCCATTGTTTCGATAGAGCCTGTCATTATTGATGGCTGTACCATCCTTGATTTTTGGCCGGTAGCTACTTCTCACTTCTCTTGTCTCGATATTTGTAAGCACATAGAGGTCAAGGTCGCCGTCCAGGTCATAATCCAGAAATGCGGCATTCTGGCTATAGCCTTCATCAGCCAGGCCATATTGCCGGGCCTGGTCTTCAAAGGAGGGGATCCCATCATCGCTATAGCCCTTGTTGATGAAGAGCATATTTGCCCTGTCTTTTGCTGTATCTTTTATGGTGGCACAAACATAAATATCCAGCAAGCCATCTTCATTAATGTCAGCCAGTGCCGCACCTGCATTCCATTTATTATCCTGATTAATATTTGCCTGCTCAGTGACGTCTTCAAACTCCAGGTTTCCCCGATTGAGGTACAGGCGATTGGGCACCATGTTTCCACTAAAAAAGATGTCGCTAAGTCCATCATTATTGAAATCCCCCACAGATACGGAAGCGCCATTATAGATATAATCAACGGTCATTACATTTAGAGAGTCATTTTCTGTGATCTGATTAATGAAATGAATGCCGGTATGGCCCGGATCTACTAATCTGAATAAATGGTTTTGATCTGTTGTACACCCGAGAATAAGGAGGGGGATAAACAGCAGGGAGTACCTTTTTGCAATTGTAAAACGCACGATATATTAGAATTTACCAGCGACAAAAATGAATAAAAAAAGTCATTCGGCCTTTAAAAACCGAATGACTTTTTCAAATATTAATTAAGCCCGATGTCTTAATACAATGGATTCTGTATTAAGTTGGGATTACGGTTAACTTCCTCCTGTAAGATAGGCAACAGGTACATTTTATCTTTCCAGGCCCTGTCCTGAATGCTCAGGGTTTCATAGGTCACTGAACCGTCCAGGTATTCGTTGATCACAATACCATGTGCATTGCGGCCCAACTCAGCAGGAGCAGTAAACCAACGTCTTACGTCCCAGTAGCGATGTTGCTCGAAAGCAAGTTCTACACGCCTTTCATTTCTGTAACGGTCAATCAGAGCCTGCCCTGTTTCTGTTACATCTGGCATGCCGGCACGGCTCCTGATCATATTGATGTAGGTTTTTGCTTCGGCTTCTTCACCTAGCCCAAGACAAGCTTCGGCGTAGTTGAGGTAAATTTCACCCAAGCGGAAGAAATGCCAGGGCACTTCCTGATTTTGGCCGTAAGGACCGTATTGTGAATCCAGTGTAGGGTCAATGCTTTTACGCAGGTAATATCCACTGTATCCACCATTCCATGTTTCGATGGGGCCATCACGTGTATCCAGACCGGGTGCCCATGTGCCATCAGCTTGTTCCACTGAACGAATGCTGATGATCCCAACAGGATCACTGGCAGTCATGTCAGAAGGACGGGGGCGCCAGGGTGCTCCATCATATAGAATAGATGCGGAAAAACGGGGATCTCTGTTATCATACGGCGTTGCTGCGTGTGCCGGGTTATTCCAATCAAACGGAGTACCATCAATCATCTCATAATCATCAACCAGTTCTTGTACGGGTGTATTACCTGCCCAGTTGTGGTATCCATTGGGACCGTTGTACAGGCCTGTGATAGCACCGTCTGACCAGCTGCGCGTTTTCAGGAAATTACGGCTAAAGATGTGCTCAGGACTTTCTTTTACTGTGAAAAGATTAGTGTAGTTATCCTTTGGGTTGCTTCCATCATTATGAAGCTGATAGATACCCAGATCCATTACTTCTTTTGCGGCAGCTTTTGCAGCCTGCCATTTGGAATTACGATCGCCGGAAACTGAAATCAATTCGGGATTAGAATAAGCGCCTGCCCAGCTGGGGTCATTAAATAAGTCACTGGCTGCATAGAGCAGGATACGTGATTTTAACGCCAGGGCAGCTCCTTTGGTTGGTCGTCCGATATTTGCATCGTTATGCTCTAACGGAAGCAGACCAGCCGCTAAATTTGCTTCATCAACAATAAACTTAATACATTCATCCAGTGTGTTTCTTTTTACACCAAAATCATCGTCAAGTCCAAACGTTTTTGTGATGATGGGCACGCCACCATGGTTACGTACCAGGTTGTGATAAAAATAAGATCGTAGAAAATGAACTTCTCCTTTTAGACGCTCTCTCCATTCTTCATCCAGAAATGGCACATCCTCAATGTTTTCGAAAAACATGTTGGTATAGCGAATGTTCTTATAAAGTTCATCCCACCTAAATTCAATTTGGTTTCCCGATCCCCACTGTCCGATGTCAGAAGGATTGATGTTGGATTCCACTACCTGCTTGGTGCCGTAGTTGTGGATGAAGTGCGATTCATCACACATGGATCCCACCTCTGCCTCGTTCAGACCATGGCCCAGGCCACGGTACATTTCATTTACAAAGAGCTCTGTCAATGCCGGATCACTCCACACATCATTCTCACTCATTCTATCCAGTGGCTTCAGGTTGAGAAAGTCGTCATTGCACGACCCGATCAACACCGCAAAAAAGGCCACTAAAAATATTGATTTTAAAATATTCTTCATTTCTAAGATTTTAAAAAGTTAAGTTAACACCTAAGTTAAACACCTTTTTCTGAGGGTAAAAAGCGCCAATATTATTTTCGCCTTCCGGGTCAAGTACCTTAAACTTATCAAGGGTAATCAGGTTTACGCCATTGGTATATATTTCAGCTCCTTTGAGTTTGGCCTTTTCTACCAGCGCAGTAGGGAAAGTATAACCCAAACGTACGTTTTTTAAACGCACATAATCAGTACTTCTGTAAAAGTAAGTATTGTTTCTTGCCATCCAGTATTCATCAGTACGATTGAAAGCGCGTGGTTTTGTTGAGCTGGGATTGGCTGTGGTCCAACGACCTTCAGCATCATCCACCAGGTAGTTTCCAAATTCACCCGATTGAGTCCTCAAGTATTGACGGGCACCTGTTGAGCCCTGCAGCAGGATTGAAAGATCAAAGCTCTTGTACTGAAAGCCAAAAGTAGCTCCAGCTACAAAGCGCGGAAAATTATTTTCATCTACCCGGATACGGTCTTGTGTATCAATCTTGCCGTCATCATTGACATCACGGAAGATAATATCACCAGCCCTTGCGCCGTCCCAGTGGGGATAGGCATCCACATCGGCTTGTGTTTCAAAAACACCCATGGCATCATAAAACAAGCCAGCACCGATAGGCCTGCCTGTAGAAACCTGCCATGCTTCATTGCCAGGGGCTTCATCCCAGAACAATATTTTGTTTTTGGCATATCCGCCATTTAAGCCAATGTTGTATTTAAAGTCCCCTGAACCACCCAGGTAGTCCACCTTAAAGTCGATACCTTTGTTGGATACTTTTCCAATATTTTCATCCGGAGGACTAAAGCCGGCAGTTAATGGCACTGATCCTGCACGTGGCAGGAGAATGTCTGTACGTAAGTTGCTAAACACATCCAGTTCGAGATTAATTTTCCCATCAAAGAGTGTAGCATCGATTCCGAAGTTTGCATTTTTCGCCACTTCCCACGATACACCCTGGTTTGGTACAGAAGTAGGACGTATGGATTTAGTCTCGTTGTTGAGGCCAAAAATATAATCCCCACCAAAACCAAATGTTGCTAAATACTGATAAGGACTAATGCGGTCGTTACCCAACGTTCCGTAAGATCCCCTTAGTTTCAAACGATTGATAAAAGAAGCACCTTGTAAAAAACTTTCTTCGGAAACCAACCATCCCGCAGAAATCCCTGGGAAAAAGCCATAACGTGAAGCTTCATCAAATATTTGAGATCCATCATAGCGCCAAACCATTTCCACCATGTATTTTTCACTATATACGTAATTTATCCTACCGAAGTAGTTTAAACGAGCTGTTGCATATGCACTTCCATCGTTAGTTTTACTGGCATTGTTGCCACCAGCATACAATTGATCAATGGCTGTTGAAACATAGTCATTGCGGTAAGCACTGAAATACTTTCCATTTTCTGTTTGTCTTTCCGTACCGATCATAAAACCAAAACTGTGATTATCCAGTTCTTTGGTGTAATTGGCCCGGAAGTTTGATGTGATTAGACTCTCTGTGAAAAAGGACTCAGTCAATTCAGGCGTGCTAACACCTCTTTTTCCAGGTACCAGATCAGGTTCGCCGTTTACATAGGTGGAATAGTCCCAGGTATAAAGGTACCATGGCGTCCTCCATGTTTTACTTGGCCTGAATTCCTGATCAACAGATAAATTTCCCACAAAACTTAAACCTTCTACTCCTGGAATTTTAATTGTGGCCCCAAGGTTACTTTGAAATACATATTTGTTATCAAGGGTATAACCTGTGGCCTCTGTACTGGTCACGGCCGGATTATTTCCGTTTTCGATGTCCGGGCCGGGTAGTCCATTGGGCCAGTAGGCGGGGAGGTTGGGTTTTCCTTTGATCAATGAACGGAAAATTGACCCAGCGTCACGCGCGGGAAAATTCCTGTTTTCCTGACGACCTGAAACATCCAGTGACATCGTTAAAAAGTCAGTCACTTTTGCATCAATATTTGTACGTAAATTGTACTGGTTGTATCTGGTGGCACTGTTTTTGTAATATCCGTCTTCAGATAACTTGCCTACAGAAACAAAATACTTTACCGTTTCTGAACCCCCAGACAGGGATACATTGGCACTGTTTTGCATTGATAGAGGCTTAATGACCTCTTCGTACCAGTCAGTGTTGGGGTGTGTCCAGGGACTGGAACCGTCCTCATATTTCCGGATATCATCCGCCGTAAAACGCGGGGCGCTTCC
>JAOUKJ010000153.1 GCA_029882675.1 Cyclobacteriaceae bacterium | reverse complement strand
CTTCGCTGATTGGTGGATGGATAGTTACCGAGATACCCTCAACCGTTCAGCCCGGTACCAAAGCATTGCTGAATTACCATTATGTCGGTTATTTTACCGTATTCTTCACCCTGCTGGCCTTGTTGGTGGCCCGAAAGCTAAAGGTGGAGAAAGGGGCATAGGGATTTCTGAGGAGGGTAAATGACTTTTCAGGATTATATAATGTCAGGTTTTGAATCCAAACCAATCCTATTTCTGGCTATGTAAATCATACAGCTTGACCATATAAAAAATTTTTAAATTGTAAATAAAGCGTAGATCTTTGTGCACGGAACGCATACAGCTAACACTTATACAGCAAAAAGAATGATACAGAGCATTGAAAATATAGAATTACAGCTTTTGACCATGAATGACTACCAGGAGCTAAAAGAAACCATGATGGAGGTGTACTCCAATATGCCAAATTCTCATTGGAGAGAATCTCAAATTCAATCGCTAATATCAAAATTCCCGGAAGGTCAGGTTATCATTAAAATAAATAACCACCTGGCAGGTTGTGCCCTGTCCATCATTGTCGATTACGACAAATTTGATGATCACCACACTTACAAAGAGATTACTGGAAATTATAGTTTTGATACACACCATGCAAAGGGAGATGTATTGTATGGGATTGATGTATTTATAAAGTCAGAATTCCGGGGGCTTCGACTGGGACGCAGGCTGTACGACTACCGAAAAGAACTGTGTGAAAAACTTAATCTGCGGGGCATTGCTTTTGGAGGAAGAATACCCAACTATCACAAATATTCCGATTCATTATCCCCTAAAGAATACATTGAAAAAGTCAAAAGAAAAGAAATACATGATCCGGTATTAAATTTTCAAATATCAAACGATTTCCACCCTTCCAAAGTATTGAAAGGTTATTTGGAAGGGGATGAAGCTTCAAATGAATACGCGGTCTTATTGGAATGGGACAATGTATATTACGAAAAGAGATCTGCTAAAATTGATGCTACTAAAAAAGTTGTGCGCCTGGGTTTAATTCAATGGCAAATGCGCCTGTATAAAAATCTTGTTGAATTAATGCAGCAAGCCGAATATTTTGTGGATGCTGTTTCAGCGTACAGATCCGATTTTGCGCTTTTCCCTGAATTTTTTAATGCCCCTTTAATGGCGGATAATAATCATCTACCGGAATCAGAGGCGATTAGAGAGCTGGCTAAACATACACCTGAAATAGTGCAAAAATTTTCCGAATTAGCTATTTCATATAATATAAACATCATTACCGGCAGCATGCCCGAAGTTGTAGGCGACTTGCTTTATAATGTAGGTTATTTATGTAAACGCGATGGAAAAACTGAACGGTATGAAAAACTTCATGTAACACCTGATGAAGCTAAAGTCTGGGGGTTGCAGGGAGGAAATAGTTTAAAGACATTTGAAACAGACTGCGGCAAGATTGGAATCCTTATTTGTTATGATTCGGAATTTCCTGAATTAAGTAGAATTTTAGCCGAAGAAGGCATGGATATTTTATTTATTCCCTTTTTGACCGATACACAAAATGGCTATTCAAGAGTACGCCATTGTGCCCAGGCAAGAGCCATTGAAAACGAATGCTATGTCGCAATCGCGGGAAGTGTAGGAAACCTTCCAAAAGTTCACAATATGGATATTCAATTTGCACAATCTATGGTTTTTACGCCTTGTGATTTTTCTTTTCCGGTAAATGGAATAAAAGCGGAAGCAACAACAAATACGGAGATGATATTAATTGCTGATGTTGACATTGATTTGTTACGGGAGCTCAATCAATTTGGAAGTGTTCGTAATCTTAAAGACCGCAGAACGGATATTTATAAATTAGAAAAATTGGCTGATAAAGACCCAAGCCCTTAAAACCATCGGGATTACTTCACCTGACCTACATGTCTCAAAAATGTTGAAAGAACTTAAAGACATCATTAACACCATCTTTCCGATTAGTGATGCGGCACTAAATGAAATCGTAGCCCTTGTCGAATACAAAACATGCCGGAAAGGTGATGTTTTTCTGGAAACCGGTAAAAGGAATCAAAAGGAATATTTTTTGTTAAAGGGGATTTGTAGAAGTTTTTTATTTAGCCCGGAAGGCGAAGAAATTACCATCTCGTTTTTCAACACCGGATCGGTCTTGTCACCCTTCGTTACAAGAACGATAAAAGGGACAACCAATATGAACTTTCAGGCATTGACAGACATCACCCTGGGAGAAATGGATGCCAATAAATTTGAAATGTTAATGGTAAATAACCTGGAGATCAGAGAATTTGGAAACATGGTTCTCAAATCGGAGCTGAAAAAGAAGGTGGAGAAAGAAATAAACCTTGCTTCGCTTACAGCACTGGACAGATTGAAAATTTTCAGAAGTGATTATCCTGGATTTGAAAATATTGTACCCCATCCCACCATCGCCACATTTTTAGGAATAACGAATGTGTCTTTAAGCAGACTTAGAAAAAACAAAGCCTGATATTTCCTTTTTATCAATTGTTAATGGAATTGAATTTTCGTTGCAGGATTTTTGTATCAACAAAGTACAAAAATCATGAAAACAATAAATTCCAATCCTTTATTCTTAAGTCTTGAAATAAATAAAGTAAGGCCGTTGTGGTGGCTTATTGCCGGCGTTGTTCTTATGGCTTTATCTCATCTTACGTGGAATGTCGATTTGTTGGCGTGGGTGTCTGTTGTGCCTTTCCTGTTGTATTTGAACCTTACCAAAGGCTGGAAATCAAGGATTTTATTCACAATATTTTTAATGATCGCCTGGTCTCTCATCGTTTCAAAAATAATATCAAATCCGATCCCTTTCTTTTTAATCCCATTGTATTCTATTCCCATTTCGATATTGCACCTGCCCGCCTATTTAGTATATGACAAGCTAAAAGATACAAATTGGTCTGTTTGGGCCTTTCCGGCGATGATGATTACAATGGAATGGATTCAATATACCTTTACACCTTTTGCCAGCTGGGGTATAGCTGCTTACACGCAGGCAGACAGTATCAATATGATGCAAAGTGTATCTTTATTTGGCCTGGCCGGATTAGGCTTTGTCATCTATTGGATCAATACGGCAGTAACTCACCTCATTCTTGCAAAAAAACCAACTTTTTTAAATTTTCATATACCCCTTTTAACGGTTGTTGTCCTTGCTGTATTTGGTCATTTAAGGCTGGATATATCGAAAACAACCGGTAAAGAGACTATAAAAGTTGCTGCAGTGGGTACAGATTCTATGATTGGTGGCTTACCCTTGCCTTCAAAGGAATCAAACATAGAAGTAATACAGGCAATTTTTAAAAGGACAGAAAAGGCAGCGGAATTGGGTGCAAAAGTGATCGTATGGAACGAGGCTGCATTTTTTCTGTTGAAAGAAGATGAACTGCAGTGGAAAGATTCCATTGCACAGTTGGCCAATCATAACGGAATCGGTATTGTAGCATCATATGTTGTTCCTGTATCAGTGTCGCCACTTCATTATGAGAATAAGTTGGTTTTATTTGCCCCTGATGGAACCGTTAAATATGAATACCAGAAACACGAACCTGTACCAGGAGAACCGGCTGTCAGGGGCAATGAAGAGATTAAAGCAACAAATCTGTTCAACTACCAATTTGGAGGGGCTATATGTTATGACTATGATTTCCCCTATTTGGCAAGAAAAAACAATAAGGCGAACGTAGACATCGTAGCGCTTCCTTCATCGGATTGGCGAGGGATTGATCCGCTGCATACCAAAATGGCTGCTTTTAGAGCTGTTGAACAAGGGCATTCGATCATTAGATCTACACGCTTTGGGTTATCAGCTGCAATAAATACGCATGGTGAAATGGTTTCTCAGATGAGCAGTTTTGATGAAAATGATAAAATATTGATCTCGAATTTACCGGCTAATAAAATTCGAACCATCTATTCCCGGGTAGGGGATGTGTTTGTTTATTTAAATATATTGCTGTTGTTGTTTTGTCTGTTTACTGTATTTCCAAAACCCACGGATTTCTAGCCTGGGGCCCCTGGTCGCGAACCATATTTTTTAATTGCATGATCACCTCATAGGATTGTCCCAGTTCACTGGCCAGACGTGCTTCGGCGCTGGCTTCACCTTTGCCCATCAATTCTTCGAGAAAGGATTTTTTAGGGGGATAAAATTTTGTCTTATAGGTCTCTACACCGGCCATATCGGCTGTGAGTTCAATGGCGTCAAATAAACCTCCGTACAAATCAACCAGTCCGTTTTCTATGGCCTGGCCTCCGGACCACACCCGGCCTCCCGCCAATTTTTCCAAATCTTCCACACGCATGTTCCGGCCTTCAGCTGCCTTCTCTACAAAAATCCTGTAGCCATTATTAACATCATTCTGAATGATTTGACGCTCTGATTCCGATAAAGAACGAGACATCGTATAAATACCGGAATAGGTTCCTGTACTCACCTGATCAACAGTAATACCCAATTTGTTTTCCATCATATCGCCAAGATTAAACAGGATGCCATAAATACCAATCGATCCCGTAATTGTCCCCGGTTGAACCATAATGGTGTCAGCCGCCATGCCAATATAATACCCTCCGGAAGCTGCATAATCCGAAAAAGAAGCCACTACCGCCTTTTCACGGGCAGCAAGCTTTACCTCCCGCCAAATAATATCCGAGGCCAGTGGACTTCCTCCCGGTGAGTTGATGCGCAGGACGATACCTTTTATATTTTCATTCTCACGGGCCTTCTTTATTTCTTTTGCCATTTTTCGGGCACTGATCTTCGCGCCGTCACCCCCCATTGCTATTTCTCCCTGTCCTACAATTACTGCGATCTCCTCCTTTGCCGATACGTAATCTGAAAATGATTTGGAATATTTTTCCAGCGAAACCATTTCCAGCTCATCTTTTTCCACCTCATTGATGGCGGCCAGCCTCATTTCCATTTCATCCTCATAAAACAAAGAATCTATAAAGCCCAACTTGACAGCATCTTCTGGCAACCGGATCAGCATGCTGTCTGATACTTCACTGACCAATTCTGCTGAAAGATCCCGGCCTTGCGCTATTTCCTCAATGATGTGATTGTTCAGCATGGCTATAAGTTCAGAGAGTTGTTCCCTGTTCTCATCGCTCATGTCTTTTCTCAAATAGGGTTCTACAGCGCTCTTGTATTCTCCCACCCGGAATACCTGTGCCTCTATGCCCAGCTTTTCGAACAATCCGCTATAAAACATGATCGTAGCGTTTAATCCGTTGAGCTCCATATCACCCAGGGGGTGCAGGTATAACTCATCGGCGACAGAAGACAGGTAATAAGCCCCTTCTGAATAGTAACTGGAGTAAGAAATGATAAATTTTCCGCTGGATTTAAATTTCTCCAGGGCATTTCTGATCTCACCGGCCATAGAAAAGCCAGCACCAATAAAAGGAGTCTCTAAATAGATACCCGAAATATTATCATCTGTTTCGGCATGTCTGATGGCTTGTAGCAGTTGTACCAGCCCAATCGGCTGCACCTGGTTGCCAATGCCCAGCATGGCCAGGGGGTCTTCATATTCCAACTCCATGATGGGTCGGTTAAGCTTTAAATGTAGAATGCTGTTTTCTTTAATGTTTACAGTTTCATCAGCCGTGACAGCACTTATTATGGCAACAGATAGGATGAATAAAACCAATCCAAAAATCATGAGCGCGACCAAAGTAGAAAGTATATTTTTTAAAAACTGCATATATTTAAATCAATTGTTGAGAAATTAGACGGCTAAAGTAGAAAAGATTATTTTAACGCCATGAAAAAATTTGCTAAGCGGTAATTATGAGCGAACAGGGTATTTATTTATTGTTGGGAACAAATTTAGGGGATCGAAAGAAAAATATTGAACTGGCCCATCATCATCTGAATAAAAACGGTATTTCAAGGGTAAAAAGTTCATTGCTCTACCAAACAGCACCCTGGGGGAGGGATGACCAACCCCCATACCTCAATCAGGTCATTGAGGTGAAAACGGTCATGAATCCTGAAAAACTTTTGAGTATAATCCTGGAAATAGAAGAACGCATGGGGCGGGTAAGAATAGAAAAGTGGGGCAACCGAACCATCGACATCGATATTTTGCTGTATGGTGACCAGGTTATTGACAAACCCCATTTAAAGGTACCGCACCCTGAAATGGTTGGCCGGCGGTTTACTTTACAACCGTTGGCAGAAATAGCCCCCAACATGCTTCATCCCGTCATTGGTGATACCATCCGCAAATTACTGGAAAAGTGCCCCGATACCCTGGAGGTTGTTCCGTTTTAATATCAGATTGAGCTTACCTCGCTTTCCCGGCTTATCTTTTTCACCAGACCCTGCAACACTTTGCCCGGACCGCATTCGATAAATTCTTCCGCACCGTCTTTCACCATGTTGACAACCGACTGTGACCACCTGACCGGGGCCGTAAGCTGATCGATCAGGTTCTTTTTGATGGTGTCTATATCTTCAGCTTCTGTGGCAGTTGCATTCTGGTAAACCGGGCAAACAGGCTCTTCAAACCGGGTCTGGTTGATGGCCTCTTCGAGTTCTTTCCTGGCGGGTTCCATAAGCGGGGAATGAAAAGCGCCACCTACCTGTAGGGGGAGTGCCCTCCTGGCCCCGGCTTCTTTTAGTTTTTCGCATGCGATATTTATACCCTCCATTGTACCGGAGATCACCAGCTGGCCGGGACAGTTGTAGTTGGCCGGCACAACGAGCTCATCGATTTCGTTGCATATTTTCTCAACCACTTCGTCATCGAGGCCAATGATGGCTGCCATAGTGGAAGGAGCCAGTTCACAGGCTTTTTGCATGGCCATGGCCCGTTGCGAAACAAGCTTTAGTCCGTCTTCAAAAGATAACGTTTTATTGGCTACCAGGGCAGAAAATTCACCCAGGGAATGTCCGGCCACCATTGAAGGCCTGAAGCCAGGAGTGGTCAGGGCAAGGATTACGGAATGGATGAAAATAGCCGGTTGTGTAACCCGGGTCTGTTTTAGTTCTTCATCTGTTCCGCTAAACATGATGTCTGTAATGCGAAAACCCAGAATGTTGTTGGCCTGTTCAAACAGTACTTTCGCCTTTTCATCGGTGTTGTACAGATCCTGTCCCATTCCTGAAAATTGTGCCCCTTGTCCGGGAAATATATATGCTTTCATGATAGATCCAAGTTATATAATTTGGCGCAAAAATAAAGCAATTATTTAAAAATGAATAAGAAAAATTAACGGATCAGCCGTACCCACCCTTTGATGTCTTTCACCTGTTCTTTGGGATCAACCACATCAAAGGTCACTTCGGCATGATAATAGTATGTGCCGAAGGATAACTCCCTCCCGTTCAGGTCCCTGCCGTCCCAATCGATATAGATGGTGTTTTCACCTCCCGATTCATACGCATAGACCATTGTGCCCCAGCGGTTATATACCTTAAAAATCACCTTTCTGACAAACCGGGCACATTTGGAATAATCTACATCACCACAGACGGTAGTTCCGCTCTCACCGATCATGCTGCGGGCACTGTAAGCGCTGAATACATCGTTGCAGCCATCAATATCACTGGGTGTAAATACATTGGGCAGTTCATAATAGGGACAGTTGTCATAACAAACCGTTTCTGCAAAATCACTTTTATTGCCTGATCGGTCAATGGCCTGTATTTTGTAACACCGGGCAAAAGACGTGAGGTTGGCATCGATGTAGGTGGAGTCGCGCGTAGAGGCCAGAAACTGAAACTCCCCTCCTTTCTCCGTGGCCACATAAATGTCATAGCGCAACACATCGTCCTGACAAGTGCCTGTTATGTTGGGTTGCCAGGACAGGGTATTTGAAAATTCAGCAAAATCGCAGGATGCGGAACCCAGAAACTCGTCACAGGGGATGGTCTTTGAAGTCATGATCGGGGTACATGGCGGGATATCATCACTGGGTTGCGCACATACTTTTTGTGATTTGTTGAGCAGGGGTTCGTCTATCTTTGGATTTCCATAACTCCCCTGTGTTATTATATAATAACAGTAGGTTTTGGTGTCTTCAAGTGGCGTGTTGTTATACTGTCCTTTATCGAGGTAGCTGAATCCCTGTACGTTAACATTGACACTATCAATCAGGAGAAGGTCTGCTTCGCTGTCTCCTTCGGTACCCCGGTAGATATAATGCCAGGGATGGTCCTGTGTGTTGTTAGACCAGGGTACGATGGCCATCCAGTTGAGCTGTATCTCTTTAAATAAGGGTGTAGGTTGAAGCCATACCGTTGAGGCGGTGGCAGACGTATCGATGGGATCAGTGGGTCCGGCCACAGAAGCATCATTGGAATATAAAATAATACGGTAGGAATAGCTATGGTATTCGGTATTAAAGCCCCTGTCGTGGAATGTGGTGTCAGCCGTTTGTCCTACTTTAATAAAATCAACAGCTGCCAAT